>CACVAY010000028.1 GCA_902727985.1 uncultured Thiotrichaceae bacterium
CACAACTCATTGCATTGAAATCACTGTACTCAATGACAGCACTCACTGCAATGCTATCTATTTATCGAGATCAGCCCATGAGACACTAATAACGCTTACACAGAGTCAGTGCAACGTTTGTTTGGTGTAACTCATCAGTGTGGCTTTCTTTGTAAACTTCTCGTCTATCGCCTTTGCTACACCGACTTCTGAAATGGGTGCTAATTCAAGCTCAGGAAACCACTTACTCCACTGCTCCTGCATACGTTCATACGGATAAAAATAATCAGGCATTGCCTTTGTAGAACGTAATTGTTTATTAACGAACACACCAAAATTAACCACTTCTTTCGGAGTCGCAGGTAATGCTCCGGTGTTTTTTGCGTGGTTTTGTAAATGCCAGACAACATCGTTGATATGGCTTTGTACGCTACGATGGTTACGTTTGCAGATCAGCGTTTTTGCATGATGCTTAGCCAAGACCTTCATATTGCGCTCAAAGTGCCCCATCGGACTATCATGCATAAGGCTCATTTCAGTGGCTAAACGCTTGATAAAACGCTGAGGAAAATGTGCCGCGTCGGCTTTCTTTACATCGATAAAAACCATGCAATAACGTGTCTGTACTTCCATGGTGATAACACAGTTTTTACGCTTGATTTTAACCACATGACATACCCATTGCATATCGCTGACAGGATCAAGCGAGATGCTTTTATTCGGTGCTTTTCTGACTCGCTCTTTCATGAGTGCAGAGAAATCTTTGGTTCCATTCAATATCAGCATCGTGAAAATCCAGTTAGGCCTTTTGGGGGTTAAGAAGCTTATTGATGAGTTGTTTCAGAAATCGTATCGCACCTTTTATATCTTCGGCAATAAGATAAAACGAGGGAATCAATATCAAGGTTAGCAAAGTGGTAAACAAGATACCAAAACCAAGCGATACGCCCATTGGAATCAGGAACTGCGCTTGCGTACTTTTTTCCAAAAGCAGTGGTGTTAATCCAGCAAAAGTTGTGAGTGAAGTCAGCAAAATAGGCCTAAAACGCGCACCTCCTGCTAGACGTATCGCATCAACGATTGGCATGCCCTCCTTAACCCGTTTATTCGTATAATCAACCAAGACAAGTGAATCATTGACCACCACACCAATCAGCGCTAATAAGCCCATAATACTACTGATACTCAGGCTGATGCCCATAATGGCATGTCCAAGAATCGCTCCGATCACACTAAATGGAATAATGCTCATTACCATCAAAGGTTGGAAATAGGAACCAAATGGAATTGCCAATAGAATGTAGATGGTTATCAGTGCAACCATAAAGCCAAACGCCAGGCTTTGACCAAACTTCTTTTGTTCACGTTGCTCACCTTCCAGGTCTACTGACACCCCTGGATAGCCCGCTAATACTTCAGGAAACCATTCTTTCAATTCAGCAACAATATCATTTGCACTGGCTTTATCTTTATCAATGTCCGAGGTGACATGAATGACCCGCTGTCGATCAACCCGTGAGATTTTGCTGGTTCCTTGTCCGACGTCAATCTCAGCCACTTCAGAAAGCGGAATTTCTGCACCTGTCGCAGTTCGAATACGCAAATTTTGTAAGGCTGACAAAGAGTATCGCTCATCCTTTGGATAGCGCACCATCACTTTTACATCGGACTGATTACGTTGAATCCGTTGCACCTCTGCGCCATAAATTGCATGGCGCACTTGAGTTCCAAGATCACGGAGTGTTAGACCCAGCTGTTCTGCTTCTGGAAGAATTTTGAGCTGCACTTCGGTTTTACCTGATTCAAAACTATTTTTGATATCAAACAAGCCATCATAAGTGGCGAGCTTTATCTTAACCTGTTCAGCCACTTCATTGAGCATCACCACATCAGAACCTGCTAACTGCACATCAATAGGTTCTCCACCACGGCCTAACTCAGCACGGAAACTCAGTTCTTTTGCACCCGGTACTGGTCCAATAAGACGACGCCATTCACCCACCATTTCACGTGTTGTGACGGTAGATTGCCGACTTTCAGGCGGTAAGGTTTCAAAAGACACCGAGGCTAAATGAGATACCCCTTGCCCACTTCCTCCTCTTGATCGCGCACCCGTAGCGCCAACAGTAACGAGAATATGTTGGATAATCGCTTCATCGGTTTCCGGTTCAAGATATTTCAGCTGCATTGTTTCTGCAGCCTTCCTCATTTTAATAGCATATTTTTCGGTAATTTCTATGGGCGTCCCCTCAGGCATCTGTAAGGTCGCCGACACTATCTCACTCTGAATTCTTGGGAAAAAGGTGTATTTGAAACGTCCGCTAGTTACTAAGGTAATCATGATAATCAGTAAGGCAACAAACACAGCAACGGTGAGATAACGCCAATTTAAAGTCTTCTCTAAAAACGGACGATAGAAATGATCTACGAAATATTCAAGCCCACGTGAAAATTTACGTTGAAAACGCGCTAACCAACTCACATCTTCGTCTTTACGCAGCTTCAGATGGCGTAGGTGGGCAGGTAACACAAACTTGGATTCAATAAGGGAGAAGATCAACACGGGAATAACAATCATAGGAATCTGCATAAAGATTTTGCCACGATTCCCGTCAATCATCATGAGAGGCATGAATGCTGCTACCGTGGTCAACACACCGAAGGTAACAGGGATGGCAATTTCTTTTGTTCCCTCAATGGCTGCACGTGTTGCATCACCATGTTTTTGCAAATGCGTGTAGACGTTTTCACCCGTTACAATAGCATCATCAACAACAATACCTAGAACAATAATGAAGGCGAACATACTCACCAAATTCAAGGTGACATCGGTGTAAGGCATGGTCGCTAGTGCACCCAGAAAACTGATAGGTATACCGATACTGACCCAAAAACCTACATCGGGCCGCAAAAACAACGCGAGTAACAACAACACCAAGCCAATACCCTGTACCAAGCTTTTGATAAGCGTATCTTTACGTGCTTTAACAATCTTTGAACTGTCTTTCCAATATGTTAGCTCAACATCTTGCGATATAGTCTCGTTTCTCTTTTCTACAAAGTCTTTAACTTGTGTGGCTAGTTTAATCGCATTTTGATCACCCACTCTCGAGATATTGATAAATGCGGCTTGAGTGGTATCAAACTGGCTATAAAGCGGATCCTCATTAAAACCATCGTTGATGTCAGCGATATCGCCTAAACGCACTCTCGAACCATTGATTCTTGAGATAATAGTGATATCAGCAAACTCAGCCTTACGATAGGCTTGCCCTAAGGCACGCACCAAGATATCTCCAGAGCCACTTTTGATGGTGCCCCCTGGAATATCACGCGAGCTATTCCGCACAATTTGTGCAATTTCCTCTAGAGTTAGACCATATTCTCGCAACGTTGCTTCAGGAACATTGATACTAATTTCCCAAGGACGAACGCCCCCCATAGCTAGCTGTGTGACACCCGGTAAATTACGGATTTCATCACGAATCATTTCAGTACTTTTGCGTAAAGCAACCTCGTCATTACTCAGCTGCTTTATGATGACAGTGATCACATCACGAGAGCGAATCAGCTGCTCAATAATCGGGTTCTCTGCATCATCAGGAAAGGTACTAATACCATCGACACGGGTTTTTATTTCATTAAGGACTTTGGTGACATCATAACCTTTGCGAACTTCAACGCGAACCTGAGCGCTTCCTTCACTGGCGTCACCATACATCCGATCAACACCCGGCAGATCTGCAATGGCATCTTCTACTCTGAGTACAATACCTTGCTCAACTTCATGGGGTGTTGCACCGGGATAGCTCACACTAATGGTAATAACTTCCGTTTCAAAAGCGGGAAAGGTTTCCAAGGGAATTTTTTTGGTGACTGCATATAAACCAAACACAATAATCGCAATCATCAATAAATTGGCAGCGACTGGGTTTTTCACAAACCAGGCAATCACACCTTTACTGTCGTTATTCATGGCTTAGCCTCATTGGGCTTTCCATTCTCTGGAGGAGTGCCTTCCTTACCCTGTCCCTTAGCTTTTTCTTGCTTAGCTTTACGCTTTTCAGCCTTAAACTCTTCCAGTGTTTTAACCGGGACACCATTGGCTGCTATGGCTAGCGGTGTAACAATCAGTTGTTTATTAATAAGCGCCGAATCTGCTTCAACGACGACTTCTGTATCAGCATTCCAAAGTACATTAACGGTTTTAATGCTGACTTTGCCATTGTCATTAAGTAGCACCTCGCGACCATGACGAAGCGCCACGACTGGAATTACTAAAACATCTTTAAAAGTTCGTCCATCAATATTCGCTTTAACATACTGACCAATGCGGATTGCCTTTGTGTTTTCAGCACTGGCTTCATAAGGGTTATCAATTCGAGCAATGATAGAAATCTGTCGGCTATTTTCATCCAGTGCCGCACTACTTCGCACTACTTTACCTTTCCATTGATGTGTTGCCGAAGAGTTGGTTGGCCGGAAAACAACCTCTGGGTAACGTCGGGTATCTACCTTCTTGTTACGAAAAGCCTCTGGCATGTCCAGCAACTCGTATTGAGCCAAAGACAATGGCAAGTTCACTTCTACATAATCGGTAGCATATATCGTCCCTAATGCCTTACCTGAAGACACATATTGTCCAACATCCACCTGCTTACTTAATACGCGGCCCGTAAAAGGGGCTGTTATTTTCGTACGCTGAACATTTAACAACTGACTTTCTAAACGTGCCTTTGAGGCATTGATCTGCGCACGGCTGGCACTCTTCTGGCTAGTAAATGTTGTTAATCGTGAGGATAAGTCGGTAACCTGCTGCTCAAGCTGGATAACCTTCTGTTCCTCCACATCGACTAAAGATTTCGCGATAAGTCTTTTATTCCACAAGCCTTTTATACGTTTCAGTTCATTCAAACCAAACTGTAAGTTCTTCTCTGCCAATTGCAGACTTCTCTTCGCCGCTTTTTCTTCCGATACTAATTGAGCTAAAGAGGCTTGGTTTGCTGTTAATTCACTTTGTGCTATTTTTTCCGCTTGCTTCACTGTTTGTGCATCCAGTGTTAGCAAAACATCACCTTTATTGAAATATGCTCCCTCTTGGAAAGTCTCAGAAACTGACTCGATTCGCCCTGAGACCTCAGCGACCAAATCACTTTGGGTGCGAGCTTTAACCACACCCGCAGCCTCCACCTTCAAGACATACTCTTGCAATTTAAGCTCTTGAATTTCGACAACCGTAGAACGATCTTTAGGAGGGCTTTTTTTAGGTTCAGGCTTTGTCGCCAATAATATTTTTGCGGCAACAACCGCGATGACGATAACCAGCACTGGCAAAAGAAATTTTCGCATATTTAAAAGTCGATGAAGAATAAGGAAGCTGCAATTTCACAGAAACTGCTCTGTACGCTTTTTGCTCTTGGTAGCTTTGAACAATACAGATAACGCTAGAGTCTTCTATAGTAATAGTTTTTTACTAGACCACAAGACCCGTTGATTTATCCATGGGGAAACATACCACATAAATGACATATATCGCCTGAAAAGGCTCAAGAAAACGGGAAAATAAACTTATAAACCAGTGACTTAAATAGAAAAGTAACAACTAATGAAGGGACACTTATGAGTATGTAATTTTATGTAAATTACGCATATGGCAATTAAACTTGCGCTCTGGCAAGCCAGTTTCTCAACTCACTGTCTAAAATAATGGAAACCTTTTTCCATACCATGAGTTAAAAAAGGCTCAAGGAGATTGTTTGGGGAAGATTGATCACAGCCCTATCTATCTGTAGGGCTGTAGAGACTAGCTTAAGAAGCTAAACTTGTTGGAGGGAACATATTTGCGATGCGGCTTGCTGTGCTGTCTTGACGGAAGGAAATTTCTCGAACCTCTGGACGATTTACAAAATCGTTTAAGGTAATGCCGTCAAGGAATTCATATAAACGCGCACTCAGGTCTGACCATAGCTTATGTGTCAAACAACGCTGCCCATCATGACAGTCTTCTTTGCCCGAACAACCCGTAGCATCAATAGTCTCATCAACCGCAAGAATAATACTAGCAATACTAATTTGTGAGGCAGGTTTACCTAAACGATATCCACCGCCTGGGCCTCTAACGCCCTCAACTAAACCTTCTTTGCGTAAGCGTGAAAACAACTGCTCAAGATACGATAACGAGATACCCTGGCATTTAGAAATATCCGCAAGAGTGACTGGGCCATCAATATCATGGATGGCTAAATCAAGCATCGCGGTAACCGCATAACGCCCTTTTGTGGATAACTTCATAATACTCTCCTGAAAGGCTCTAGCCTTTCCTTAAAACCTAATATGCAACGACAATATAATAACCTAGTAATCTAGTCAAGAATTAATATTAGAAAAATCTAATAATCATCTTTGGTAATAATTATATACGATTTTTAACGGCAGAGAGATGCATCTGAAAATGTTTAATTATTCATTTGGGAGAAATGGTTACGATTAAAAAGCAAGCGCTTTAAAAAAACAAATACTACATATATAACAAAAGATTAAAAGAACAAAGAGATAAGCAACATGAAGATTCAGACCAAAGAAGTCGGCCTATAGGAAAGAGAGACCTTTACCCTTTGTTTTTTATCGAACCAAAGCTTGCACTTAGTAAACGTGCGGTAATATCAACCACAGGAATCACTTTTTCGTAGGACATGCGCTTCGGTCCAATCACCCCCAGCACTCCGACTGAATCGTCTTCAGTATGGTACGTTGAGGTTACTAAACTACAATCATCAAACACCTCATAACCCGACTCACGCCCAATATAAATCTGCACACCATCTGCCCCCAAGGCTGTATTCAGCAATGTAAGCATCTCGCTTTTTTCTTGAAATGCTTGGAACAAGTTGCGCAACTTCGACAAATCAGAGAGATCATCATAACGAATCAGATTGGTCTCACCCGCAACGACAAACTCTTCTTCCCCGCCATCATCAATATCGTTTAGCGTTTTATCGGCAGCATGGATCGCAAATTGCATCATGCGATTCACATCATCATGGACGGATTTCATCTGTTCAAGCAGCAATTCTTTCGCTTCATGAAGCGTTCGCCCTTCTAAGGTTTCATTGAGATAATTTGCAGCCTGTTGTAACTCAGAACTTGAGTGCTTACGATCCACCTCAAGCAAGCGATTCTGAATCTCACCATCACGTAAGACCAAAACCACAAGAATTTGTGTATCTGACAACCCGACAAATTCAATGTGCTTGAAACTGATACTGTCACGTTTTGGTAGCGTCACCAGACCGGCTAACTGAGTAATACCGGATAGCATTGAAGAAGCTGATTGGATAATATCGCCCGGTGTCTTAAGCACCTCAAAGCTTCCCTGCATCGTTTTCAGGGTTTTCTCATCCAAGGTTTGAACACGTAACAAGGAATCGACAAATACGCGATACCCAGCAGATGTAGGAATACGCCCTGCTGAGGTATGTGGTGAGCTGATAAAACCCTTTTTTTCAAGATTAGACATCGCATTACGAATAGTCGCTGAACTCAAATCAAGTCCACTTTTCTTCGCTAATGCTGTCGAAGCAACAGGCGTTCCTCCTTCAATATACTCTTCAATCAGTACTTTCAATAGATGCTGAGAACGTTCATTTAAGCTATCAAAGGAAGAATTATCTGCCATTATGTGCTCAAAGAACCAATACGCTGCATGGCTTGCTCAAGGTTCTCCATACTCGTCGCATAAGACAATCTAATATGCCCCTCTGAGCCAAATGCCGAACCTGGAACTAAGGCCACTCCGGTTTTTTCCAATAAGTATTGTGCTAGCTCAGAATCATTGTTAATACCGGATAGGCGATCAATCATGCCTTGCACATTTGGGAAGCTATAAAATGTGCCATCTGAAGGCAGACATTTAATACCCTCGATTTGATTAGCTGCATCTACTACAAAGTCATGGCGTTCTTTAAAGGCTTTAAGCATAACCTGTATCGGGCTTTGATCACCGTTCAGCGCCGCAACGGCCGCATGCTGCGCGATCGAACAAGGGTTTGAAGTACTCTGTGATTGCACTTTTTTCATGCCTTTGATTAGATTTTCAGGCCCGCCTACATAACCAATTCGCCATCCTGTCATTGCATAGGCTTTTGATACGCCGTTAAACACAACACAGCGTTCTTCAAGCTCAGGAGTAGCATTTAAAATATTGGCAAATTCATTGCCTTCAAACAAGACATGTTCATACATATCATCGGTAGCAACAACAATCTGAGGATACTTCATTAGCACTTCACCAAGTGCTGCTAACTCCTCTTTGCTATAAGCAACCCCCGTTGGATTCGAAG
>CACVAY010000029.1 GCA_902727985.1 uncultured Thiotrichaceae bacterium
TAAACATTACCGAGATCGCCAAAGTCATGAAATCGCGCAGGGTGTGCGAAATGACATACGTGATCTTGCCAAGAAGTACAATGCCAGTATTAAAGTGGTTGAAGTGCCGCCAGGCCCACCTGTATTGTCACCCGTTGTGGCAGAAGTGTACGGACTGGATTATCAAGGTCAGATCGAAATTGCTAAAGAAGTGAAGTCTATTTTCGAGACCACGGATGATATTGTCGATATTGATGACAGTATTGAGGCACCGCAACGCCGTATCACGATAAAAGTTGATACACAAAAGGCTGCATTATTGGGCGTATCTCATCAATCCGTTACTTCTGCAATAGGTACGGTTTTAGGTGGCGAAGATGTTATCTATCTACATCGTAAAGAACTGAAGTATGCGGTACCTGTGCGTCTAGAGTTTCCGGTGGAAATGAAGGATCAGATCAGTTCTGTATTGAATCTTAAGGTTCGTAGCCGTAATAATGAATTGATACCCATGTCAGAAGTGGTAACCGCGACGGAAAGCACCTTAGAACATTCGATTCACCATAAAGACCTGTTGCCAGTTGTCTATGTGATGGGAGATATGTCAGGTGAAACAGATAGCCCTCTGTATGGTATTTTCGATATTTATGGAAAGATTAACAGCAAACCTGTTGAGCGCTATGGTGAAACCATTGAACAGAACCTTGTCAGCGCCCCAGATGATCCTTATTTTTACAGTTTGAAATGGGATGGTGAATGGCAGGTAACCTATGACACATTCAAAGATATGGGTATCGCTTATGCATTTGGTATGATTCTTGTATATCTACTTGTTGTCGCTCAATTCCGCTCTTATATGGTGCCATTGGTCATTATGGCACCGATTCCCTTGACCATTATTGGTGTTATGCCTGGACATGCCCTGATGGATAAGCAGTTCACTGCGACGTCTATGATAGGCATGATTGCCTTGGCGGGGATTATTGTGAGGAATTCGATTTTACTTGTAGATTTTATCAATGAGCAATTACGTCATGGAACTGAGTTGAAAGAAGCGATAATTAACGCTAGTACCGTTAGAACTAAACCCATTATATTGACGGCTGTTGCCGCAATGGTAGGTGCGTTTTTCATCATCGATGATCCAATCTTTGGTGGTTTGGCAATATCTCTGATTTTTGGTATCTTGGTTTCGACGCTCTTGACCTTAGTGGTTATTCCGGTTCTGTATTATGTTTATGTGCGCAATCGTTTGAGTAGCGTAATGGCTAAATAATGGTAACACCTTGCTTTATTGCTATTTATGTAGACAATAGAGCAAGGTGAAGCGGCTATTTTGATCGAAATAAGTCGAGTTTTCCATTATAAAAATTAAAAAATACTACACAGAGCTTATGTGGTATTGCTTCAAAAAAGTATGTCTAGCAAGGGGTTACGCTGGATGATAAAAAAAACTAATTATTTGATAGTTTTTATCTATTTTCCCTTGTCCATCTAACACGTATAGTAACTTAAAATCTGGGGTTAAATTGGCTTGAATATGAAAACTTATAATAAAAGCGTCTTACTTTTTTCTATCAGTGTTGCGCTAGCACTACTATCAAATAATAGCTATAGCAAAGTAGAAACCATTGACGTTGCAGCGAATGCGGTACAGGCGAGTAGTCCTGCTGTCCAACCATCTCCTGATATGGAGAATCACACATCTCCAGCAGATCCTGAGACCATGGAAATGCAAAACAAGCAAACCTTGATCATGTTGGAAAATACTATTGAAGAGGAAAAGCTACGTCAGCAGTTCAGTGGTCTGCGCTCGGAATTGCAAAAACTTCGTTGGGAAAAGGAGTTATTAGAAGAAAAACTGAGTCTCGCGCAATTAAAAAGAGATACAGTTGCAGAAGAAGAAAATACCAAGCACGCGGAAATATTGAAGAAGTTAAAGAATGAAAATGATGTCTTAGCTCAAAAATTATCAATTGCTCACTCAAAGTATGAATTAGCCCGGCATGAGAGCAAAAAACAATCTGAAGAAGCGCTAGCAACATTGAGATCTGAGAAAAGCCAGTTACAAGAACAACTAGATATTGAAAAGTTAAAACGCGATAATGCTCAGCAAAAAGATAAGCTGGCCTACGATGACAAAATTCAAGCTCTCACTCGTGAGAAGACATTGTTAAATGAAAAGCTGGATCTACAAAATAGTAAGCGTACTGAAGAACTTCGAGATGCAGTGATTGAATTTGAAGATAAGCTGACAGCATTATCTCGTGATGCAACGTTAAGTAAAGCAAAGGCTGATACGTTGAAAAGTAAACTCATGATTCAAAACAATGAAGCCAGACTTAAAATCGTCGGTTTGGAAAGCGAGATCCAACGCTTAGAGATGGAAAAAAAGCGTAAGGCGTACATTGATGCTCAGCCAGTATATCTGGAAGACCCACTAAAAAAGGATGGTACTTTAGTTATATCTGATAGACGTATTTTACTTAATGGCCCTATACGTCAAGGCACTGCTGACTATGTAACTTCTCGTATCAACTATTACAACAATAAGGATAAGAAATACCCTATCTTTATTGTGATTGACGACTCTCCAGGCGGTTCTGTTATGCAAGGCTACCGTATTGTCAAGGCGATGGAAGGCAGTGAGGCACCTGTATATGTGGTCGTAAAGTCCTTTGCTGCTTCAATGGCGGCTGGTATTACCGCTATGGCTGAGAAGTCCTATGCCTACCCTAATGCGGTCATTATCCACCACCAGATCAGCCAGTTCTTCTTCTTTCGCAGTATGAACCTGACGCAGCAAAAAGAAATGCATCAGGAATCTCAAGAGTGGTGGAAACGCTTGGCAACACCTGTGGCAAAGAAAATGGGAATAAGTACAAAAGAGTTTATCGAGCGTATGTATGAGAAAAACTCAGATGGAGACTGGAGTGAATTTGGTACAGAAGCAAAAGAGCTTAAGTGGGTTGATCATATTGTAACCAGTATTCAGGAAACTTCACAGCTGAAAGACCCTAATGAAGATGAAAGGAAGTTCTTAGGAAAGATTTCCTTTAAAGTTGATGAGGATGGTACATCTAAAGCATATCTGCCGCGTTTATCACCGAAAGATTTCTATTATTTATATAACCCTGACGGTTATTACCAGATTCATCAATAATAGCTGTTTATGTAGACATTCGTTCTTATGAATTAGCCCGCCATGTGCGGGTTTTTTTATGTCTTCCCTCATTTTGTGCAAAAGCCTTGATACACTTGGTATCATTGATCCTACATAATAACAAACGAAATTATGATTGCTAAACGTATTGCCATTGTTGTTGGTGAAGCTTCAGGGGATATTCTCGGAAGTCGACTCATCAAATCACTTCGTGAATTAAACCCTGATCTAGAATTTGAGGGTATTGGGGGCCCCGAAATGCAGGCACAAGGATTTAAGAATCTATACGAGATGGAGCGACTTTCCGTAATGGGAATCGTTGAAGTATTGCGCCGTCTGCCTGAGTTAATGAGAATTCGCAAAAATTTGTATAAGAGATGGAGAGATACACCACCTGACCTCATGATAGGCATTGATGCACCCGATTTTAACTTAAAGTTAGAATCACGTTTGCATGAGGTTGGTGTGTCAGTTGCTCACTACGTTAGTCCTTCTGTTTGGGCATGGCGCTCTGGTCGGGTAAAAGCAATGCGTGGAAATCTGGATTTAATGCTGACACTTTTCCCGTTTGAAGCTGAGTTCTATGAAAAGGAAAACATACCCGTTGCGTTTGTTGGCCACCCTTTGGCGGATGATGTGCCAATTGAATCAGATAAGGCCGAGGCGCGAAAACAACTAAATTTACAGAAAGATGTAAAGATATTAGCTATATTACCTGGTAGTCGCTCTTCAGAAATAAAGTATTTGGCCAAAGCGTTTGTGCAATCAGCACAAGTACTCAAGCAGAATTACCCTGATCTTCAATGTATAGCGCCGATGGCAAATGCCAAAATGCATGCTAAGTTTAGGAATATTGTCGAAGAACAGGCTCCTGAACTGGGTGTAATATTTATCGATGGACAATCACGCCTTGCCATGACTGCCTCTGATTGGGTATTGATGGCATCGGGTACAGCGGTTCTTGAAGGAATGCTCGTAGGTAGGCCGATGGTTGCAGCAGGGAAAATGTCTGTATTAACAGCAGCGATTATCCGGATCAGTAGAACCTTGAAGGTCACTTATTTCACCTTACCCAATAACCTTGCGAATGAATCACTCGTCTCTGAACTCATTCAGGAAGATGTGACTATAGAGAATATTGTACGTGAAGTTAAATCAATGATGAATATGTCAGAAGCTGAAGTCAATAATCTTCTGGGTAAATTCAAAATACAGCATTTACGCTTACGTAAGAATGCGAGTGAAAATGCGGCAAGAATATTGGCTGAAAAATTCAGTTTGTCGTAACATACAAAAACTTTTCCTAATGACGATAATAAAATGTTTAAAAAAATTGGTCTACTCTTATTCTTTATCCTTTCTTTAAGCGCTTGTTCAACAGGCGTTAAGGGAATCGCTGAAACTCCAGAAATATCTGTTTATGGCGTAAAGATCGCTAACATGAACCTATCTGAGGCAAATCTTGCCATTGGACTACGCGTTAAAAACCCGAACGCATTTTCTATTCCATTACGTGGTTTTGATTATGGACTGTCACTGAATGGTGTTGAAGTTGCGAAAGGTTCAGAAAGTAAGAATCTAACCATTTCTGCAAAAGAGGATCGAATTATTGAAATCCCCGTTCGCATTGGCTTGATGCAACTTATTCAGGCAGTACCAGACATTGTAAAAACCCGTAACTTTACTTACGATTTACAAGGAAAGGCGCATTTACCCTTGGTGAACTTACCTTTTCAACGGATTGGGAAAGTAGGTAACTACTAATGAGCATTAAATCTGATCGCTGGATCCGCGAGGTGGCAGATACTCATGGAATGATAGAGCCTTTTGAACCGGGACAAGTGCGACATACGGATCAAGGAAAAATCGTTTCATATGGGACATCAAGTTACGGCTATGATGTGCGGTGTGCCGATGAGTTTAAAATTTTTACGAATATCAATTCCGCTATCGTTGACCCCAAAGCGTTTGATGAAAATAGCTTTGTAGACATCAAATCAGATGTTTGTATTATCCCCCCAAATTCATTTGCCTTGGCAAGAACCGTTGAATATTTTCGAATTCCACGCAGCGTATTAACCATTTGTCTAGGGAAATCTACTTATGCTCGTTGCGGTATCATTGTAAACGTGACGCCGCTAGAGCCTGAGTGGGAAGGGCATGTAACCTTGGAATTCTCAAACACAACCCCCTTACCTGCCAAAATTTATGCGAATGAAGGAGTAGCACAAATGCTATTCTTTGAATCTGATGAGATTTGTGAAACATCGTATCGAGATCGAGGCGGTAAATATCAAGGTCAACAGGGTGTAACATTACCAAAAACTTGATTGTACTGTTCAATGACTATTATCGAATAAGCAGGAGCATTCTATGAATTCAGAAAAAGTGGTGTTTGCCTTTTTCATTGTGCTGGCATTAACACTTAACTTTGGTTTTGTCTATGGAGATATCAATACCGTTGAACATCACAGTGTGTACGAACTGTTCGCTGCGATTATCGTTAATCTGATTGCAACAGTAATGAAGCTTGGCGATCGAACTCATCTGGGAGCTGTATTTCTTGCTACCAGTCTGGTTGCTAATTTGCAGTTAATCGCTGCGGCATCGGTCTGGGGGTTTACTGATATTATTTTCCAAACAGGCGGAGCAACGGCATTGCCAACAATAGTTTCTTTATCCGCTGGTGCCTTATTTGCAAATATCATTTCTGTCATATTATTGGTTGCTGAAACAATCAGCGTGCGTCGATAAACTTGGTCATGGAGCGGTGTATTTGCTCTATGCTTAAGCGATAATCATGCCTAATTTAGTTTACATATTGTTCCGACGGTTACGTTCTCCCCTAATCGCATTAATTGTTGTCTACGCCATTTTTATTCTCGGGTTTGTATTAATACCTGGTGCCAATGGTAACCCTATGTCTTTCTTTGACGCTTTCTATTTTGTTAGTTTCATGGGAACAACGATTGGTTTTGGTGAAATATCGGCGAGTGAATTGCCATTTACCTACCCGCAACGTGCTTGGACCTTGCTCGCTATATATGCGACGGTGATCACCTGGTTATATGGCATTGGTTCGCTCTTGTCTATTTTGCAAGACCCTGCTTTTCGACGACTTATGCGTCGTAATAAATTTATTGCGAATGTACTAGAAATCCGTGAACCTTTTTATATTATCTGTGGTTATGGGGAAACAGGTAAACAGCTCGTTCATGCACTTGCAGAGGAGGGTATTCGCTCGGTCGTCATTGACCCTAATGAGGATCGAATCAATGAACTGGAGTTAGCTGACTTAGGGATGCAGCCTCTTGGTATTGTGGATGATGCAGCCCGTTCCGAGGTTCTAAAGAATGCAGGGGTTACGCATGACTGGTGTAGGGGCGTGGTATCTTTAGCTTCTGATGATAACGTCAATCTCACCGTGGCTATTGCCGTACAATTATTAAATCCTAAAGCTCGCCTTATTGCTCGGGCTGAAAGCCCTGAGACGGAAAATAATATTCTATCATTTGGTGCTAATGAAGTTATCAACCCTTTTGAGACATTTGCTGAACGCTTGGCCTTAGCAATTCGCGTTCCAAGTTTGTTTATTCTTTTTGAATGGATGTCTGGAGTACCAGGAGAATCTTTGGTAAAACCATTTTTCATCCCAAAAGGTTATTGGGTTTGCTGTGGTTTCGGGCGATTTGGTCAAGCTATTTATAGCCATCTTACCGATGCTGACATCAATGTTAACGTAATAGAAGCCGATCCAAGTATTCGCGATGTGCCTTCCGGTAGTGTATTAGGTAGACCAACGGAAGCATCGAGTCTTAAAAAAGCTGGGATCAAAGATGCAGTCGGTATTATTGCTGGTACAGATAATGATGCAGACAATCTTTCTACGGTGATGACCGCACTTGAAATGAATAAAGAGATATTTTTGGTAGCGAGACAAAGCCGCAACCAAAATGATGCTATTTTTCAAGCAGCTAACATTGATCTCATCATGCAACGGGGCGATGTCATTGCCCATAAAATTTTTGCCTTAATCAGAACCCCTTTATTAGGTGATTTTTTACGCATTGCCTCTCGTTTTAAAGAAGAAAAAGCCAATGTCTTAGTAAGCAGAGTGATTGGTGTTGTTGATGAGGAGTCTCCGAAAGTGTGGGAGTTCGTGATCGATGAAGCTCATGCACCAGCTTTAGCTGAGTTAGTTGAGCAGCAGCAGGTTATTGTTGCTGATCTGTTTAAAGATCCTAGAGATCGTTCTCAAAATCTCATGGCGATGCCCTTATTCCTCAAGCGTGGAAAAGGTAATGTCATGCTTCCAGAAGATAATCGTCTATTGCATAAGGGGGACCGTCTTTTGATGTGTGGCTCGACTTTATCGCGTTCTTTGATGCAGTGGACTACCCGGAACTCAAAAGTATTGGAATACGTCCTTACTGGCGAAGAAAATCCACAAGGCTATATTTGGAACTGGATTAACCGTGTTAGAAAAGAAAAGCGCGCTAGCACTTCGAGAGATGTTATTGATGAGATTGAAGAAGTCTTTGAAAAATTAGATTCTGACAAATCCCCCAAATGATATGTTTTTAGTCTAGACTCACTTCCATCCTCTGTTGTTTATGTTTGTTTTTAATCCCTGTTATTTAAAATGTTGCTGGGTAGCCATCTTTCTTCATGATTAGAACCGTTCTTTTGGCCTTCTTTTTATTATCTTTTGCTTTCAGTGTTAAAAATATGCTGGACTATTGGCAATATGATGAATCAATTCCGGAGGTCTCAGACTTATTGGTCGAATCAGTTTCTCCTGACCGTATGAATCACTTAATCGGTGATGCCATCAATCAAGACCGACTAGAAGATGCGCAGCAGTACCTTGAAATTGCCAAACTCTATGGTTATCAATTGGATTATGCTTACTATGAAAAACACCTTGAAGCGTTGGATACCTCATTAAGAAAAATTAAGCGAGATACCAAGAGTTTTTTTGATGGCTTTATGAGTGGCAAGGGTGATGATACCGCAGGGATATCAGGAGCAGTCACTTCAGATTTTACCGTCGTCGGAGATGTGAGAGACTTGCATCGTCAATATCAAGTACATGCTAAGGGAGAAGAAGTTAATCAGTTGATTGTGGCTTTATCAGGAGTAGGCATAGGCTTAACCATCATGACCATTGGTAGTGCGGGTTCAACAGCATCTGTAAAAGCTGGGACTTCATTATTTAAAGTTGCTGTAAAAACCGGGCGTTTGACTAAATCATTCAGTAAAGAATTACTACAAAAAGCGTCGAAAGTATTTGATTGGCCAATGTTTCAAAAAAGCATCAAAAACACCTCAAGCCTGACTGATGTTCGAAGGGCAGTACGCCAGTCTTATCATCCTTCAGCTATGTCCTCATTGGCAAAAACAGCTAGCCAGATGTCAAACATTCGCAAGCAAACATCACTGGCTGATACCTTGAATATGATGAAGCATGTTGATAATGGAAAAGACTTGGCAAGATTAAATAAATTCACCTTAAAGCATAAAAAGCATTCTGCCCATCTTTTAGCATTATTGGGAAAGGGCGCTATCCGTACGGTAAAGGTATTACGTAAAACCACCGTTTTTTTGCTTTCGGTATTTGGTAGTCTGATTTCAGGACTGATTAGTCTAGTTTTATTATTTTCTTCAGGTCGAAAAAAAGCCTGAGTGTCGAGTGAAAATCAGGCTTTATAGCGTTTTCGCTGTGCAATACTACAGCTTGCTAGCACGCTCAGGATAGTTAAGCTCAATCACGCGTTTTGTAGCGGCTGCTAATTCAGGTTTGTTGAGCTTTTGGCTTGCCTGTAGTTTAACAACTAAGGCATCAACAATTGCAGGTGAGCCTTGATAATGTTTGATCGTATATTCCGCACGATTAA
This sequence comes from uncultured Thiotrichaceae bacterium, assembly GCA_902727985.1. Lineage (GTDB taxonomy): Bacteria > Pseudomonadota > Gammaproteobacteria > Thiotrichales > Thiotrichaceae > HyVt-477. The sequence goes on from CACVAY010000029.1 coordinate 9,040, forward strand.
AAGCTGCGAGATAAGCACCACGTTTCATATAATAGTAAGCAATATTCACTTCTGATTTTGCGAGAGAATTACGGAGGTGCTGGATACGTTTTTTTGCATCAGCTGCATACTGACTATTTGGATAACGTGTAATCAGTTTGCTGAAGTCATGAAACGCTTCTTTTTGACGCACATTATCCAGGTCTGCAAAACTTTTGGGGAAGAACTTATCCGTTAAACTTCTACCACGATTGAAATTCACCAAGCCACGAAGATACAAGCCATAATCCATGATAGGACTACGTGGATATAAGCGTATGAAACGATCAATGGTATCCAGCGCAGTGTCCTCTTCTTCCGCTTTGTAGTACGCAAACCCTTGTTCTAGCAGACTCTGTTGCGCATAACGTCCAAGGGGAAAGCGAGCTTGCAAGGTTTCATAATGCTTAATTGCCTCTTCATAGCCACCACCTTTCATGGCTTTACGTGCTTGAGCAAGTATTTGATCAGCGGATCGTGAATCATCAATTTCAGATTTTGCGTCTTGCTGGGAGGCACTGGGAATTGAAGAGCAACCAACTAAAGAAAAAAGCAGAATCGCAAAACTTAAAAAGCGAGATAAAGACGTTTGCAATGTCACAAGAGAATACCTTTAAAATTATGATTGGAGTGGTGACACTCTATTAGCATGATGTGCTGACTACCCACAATAATGGGGTAGTCACTCATGTGCTATACAAGCCATAGCAATGAATATACAAAATACGCATGAATCAGCTATGAACGCGCAGTGTAACAAGCTGTTGAGATTAGGTAAAATCCCAAAACATGACAAATAAGAATATGGCTAAGATGATACGATAAATCACAAATGGCAACATGCCGATTTTATCTAATAACTTCAGAAAATAATGGATACAAAGCCATGCGCTAAGAGCCGACAGTACAACGCCAGTCATCAAACCGACCCAATCAACACTATCTCCTGATTCAATCAGATCAAGTGTTAAGAATGTTCCAGCCAAACTGATGACAGGGATAGATAAGAGGAATGAGAAACGAGCGGCAGCTTGACGGGTAAAGCCAAGAAATAGCGCTGCGGTCATTGTCGCTCCAGAACGTGATGTGCCAGGAATCAAGGCCATAGCCTGGGAAATACCAATAAAGCTGACATCCTTCCAATTCATATCATCTTCTACACGACGGCGTTTACCCACATAGTCTGCATACCAAAGTAATAAACCAAAAACGAGGGTAGAGGCTGCAATAACCAAGGGTGAGCGCAAATAAAGTTCTATGGCATCTTTAAGAAATAGTCCAGCAAGACCAACAGGGATTGTGCCAAACAAAACAGCCCAGGCAAGCTTTCCATCTGCGGTTAATTCTCGTTTAAAAACTGATAAAAACCATGCATTGATCATACGACGGATTTCGTCACGAAAATAATACACAACAGCAATCAGTGTTCCCAAATGAACGGCAACATCAAAAGCCAAGCCCTGGTCCTCCCAGCCAGTCAGTACGGGTACCAGAATGAGATGTGCTGAGCTAGATACGGGTAAGAATTCAGTTAGCCCCTGAACAAGAGCTAGTATGACAATCTGAATGAAATCCATTGTTATCCTTATAGTTTATGGAGTTGATTATTGAGCTGAAACCCTTGTAAGGATTTATCCCACTGTTTAGTTAAGCCAATTATTTTAAAACGCTCTCCCATCTCGCTGGGCAAGGTGAGGGTACGGGTTTGTTGAGATAAAGCATATTGCTCATCTGCCTTATTTTCAAGCGCCTGCATCAGTAACGTTTCTAGGTGATTCGCTATCAAAAAAGATGCTTGAGGGGTATACCCGTAAACGTTTAAGCCTGCATTATCTGCTGCTTCGGCAACAGCGGTGAAGTCTACATTCGCGGTAATGTCCTGTAAACCGGGAAACCACAAGTAATCATCATGAACAAGTTGCTGATAATGGCAGATTAATGTACCCATTGTTCGATCTGCGTGATAATACTCTGAGCGCGTATATCCGTAATCAATGAGTAAAACAACACCACAGTCCATCATTTGGTAAAGGCTATTCAACCAAGGACGGATATGTGGATTATGCTCAGAAATATATGAGGAAGAATCAGTGTTGATTTTTAACTGTTCTAACGATGCTCGTAAGTCTTTACTTGCAAGTCTTTTTTGCGTGGTGAGTTGCTGATTATCATCAAGTGATACGCCCAATGTCCAATAAGCATCCTTCGTTTTTTCGAAAAGTGTCACAGGCATGGCATCGAGAATTTCATTCGCTAAAACGATACCATTAAAATGACTAGGTAGTTCTGTGATCCAATGTACCTTTTCCAATAAATGTGGTGCTAGACGTTCGATAGTTTCACGTTGTACAGCTTGTAAATGCGGACTTATATCCAATATCAGATATGTGTGGGGTAAACTGGTATTTTGTTCAAGATGAAGCAGGATATTGGCGGCCATATTGCCGTTACCAGCCCCAAATTCTAAAATTGAACCGTCAAGCAACTCATTCAATACCTCGATACATTGATTAGCCATACATTGTGAAAAAAGTGGAGAAATATCCGGAGCTGTTACAAAATCCCCCTGAGAACCAATTTTATTCTTACCAGCCACATAATAACCCAGCTCGGGTTCATATAAAGCCATTTCCATAAAACGTGAAAAGGGGATATACCCCTCATGATCGGCTATTTCATTGATGATTTTTTCTTGTAGATACTGGCTATGTTGAATGGCTTCATCGTTCGGCATGGGTAGAGGGGTAGAGATTTTCATACGTATGTGAAATAGGTGTTGATTTGTCCGGAGAATATAACTAACGGTTGGCAACAGGTATCATTTACTTCATCGTAAACCTAGTCAAACCAACAAAGAGGCAATTATGACAGACTTAAACAACAGAACAGTATTAATTACTGGCGCAGCAAAAAGAATTGGTGCCGCTGTCTGTCGGGTTTTGCATGAATCAGGAGCAAATCTGATTATTCATTATCGGAGTTCACAGGATGAAGCTAATACGCTGGCAGCCTCACTCAATGCTATTCGCCCTGGTAGTGTTTTCACCATACAGGCAGATCTTTGTAAAACAGCTGAGATACCACGCTTGATCGAGCGGTGTCTGACTTTTACTGGTCAAATTGATGTCTTGATTAATAATGCATCGAGTTTTTATCCAACCCTAGTTGGAGAAATTACTGAAAAACATTGGGATGATTTACTCTGTTCGAACGTAAAGGCTCCGCTGTTTCTTGCACAAGCAGCGACTACAGAGCTGAAGAAACGTAAGGGTTGCATCATCAATATAGTGGATATTCATGGTATGCGTCCTTTAAAGAAGTATCCTGTCTATAGTTCAGCCAAAGCAGCCTTGATTATGTTGACTAAATCTTTGGCCAAAGAACTAGGGCCTGAGATTCGAGTCAATGGAGTAGCGCCCGGAGCGATTTTATGGCCAGAGGATGAAATGAATCAAGTTTCACAAGATGAATTGATTGCGAAAACAGCATTAAAACGTGAAGGCAATCCAGATGATATTGCTGCAGCAATAAAGTATCTCATCGAGGATGCAGAATATACAACAGGGCACATTATTCCCGTTGATGGCGGTCGAACACTTAATCAATAAATGGATTTCAGCGTAACTGAAGAGTCTCTGTCAATGTTGATTGTCCTTTTAAATTCTTACCTTTTATGTGCTTATTAATTGTGCTATTCAATAAAAATAGTCTATGGTTTATGACGCATAGCCTATCAAAGCCAACTATAATGAATGGACACGAAAATAGAGGAAAAGTTAATGAATAACACATGGTCTATAACGCTCATAATCGCGTTAATTGTAAGTTTTTTTTCAACGATATCCTCTGCGAAAAATTTCGCAGGAGAAAACATCCCTGAAGATATGCAATATGCGGGTAAGAAGTTACAGTTAAATGGCGTTGGGCAGCGATCGAAGCTGTTCATGAATTTGTATATTGGTGCACTTTATCTGGAGTCAAAGTCTCAAGATGGTAAAAAAATTATCACTGATGATGCTCCAATGGCGATTCGGCTAGCAATAACCTCACCGTTAATTACTACTGACAAAATGAAAGAGGCAACAATTGAAGGGTTCAAAAATTCTACTAAGGGTAATATCAATCCTATAAAGCCACAAATAGACGAACTTCTAGCAACTTTTGATAAAGGTGTTTCATCAGGTGATGTTTTCGAGCTTATCAATACACCTGGGAGTGGTGTGCATGTCATTCGCAATGGTGTAAGAGTAACCGTCATCCGTTCATTAGCTTTTAAACAAGCCTTGTTCGGTATTTGGCTTTCTAAAAAACCTGTTCAGAACAGTCTAAAACGCCGTATGCTCGGGCTTTAATTAATATTCTTCTATACATACATTGCCCCGGTTGTTTGGTTCGGGACATTTTTCTTTTAAACAGCGGCCATAAACGAGTCTACCGCTCCTCTGTAAATGACTGATTAGCCAAACCAAAACACATCTTGTTTGTCGAGAAACTCTTCAACAGACATGTAGTGACTACCATCACAGGAAAAGGTTAAGCCGACCATGCCATTGATCACATTGATTGACGCCGCACGCAAGTAAATAATGTCATCAATGTCTCTGAGCATTGTGAATTTTTTGAGTACCGCGGCAACTTTATCTTCATCGACCTTGGCAATCTCCGGATAATCTTGTGAGGGGTATGCCAAACAGACATTAGGGTCAATAATTTCATCCAAAACGTGTAACTGATATTCATAAGGGTGTGCGTACGCCCACAGCGTTGCTCGTGAACTGCTGTAATGCATTTTTGCATGAAAAATACCACACTGGGTGATCAAGTTATGAATAATGTCATGCACTTGTTCTATCTTTTCATCCATGGCAGAAACAATCCGCTTTTGCTGAAACAGATTTTGTCGAATAGCTGGATCACCTTTAATTTGTTTCCAAGAATAGGTTTTCATCAATTCAACATCATTATCAGGTAAATCATCAATGACGAAATCCGCAGCTATACACCCTAGTTTGACACCTTCTGCTGAGAACACTTGGTGAAGTGCCGTGATACAGGGCTTATGATTGGTTCGACTAATATAAACGGGAGAGAGCGTGAAAGGTATATCAGGTTGACTATTTAGAAAGTACGGTCGGTCAGAAAGGTTTTGCCCCCTTGATGCATGATTAATCACACCGTTGTATTTGATATTAGAACTGACTTGTATGCCATGACACTCAACGGCATAGAGCATTCGGCATTTTGGAATAGAGTTGAGAGACAAAACCAATTGCTGATCAAGTCGATTGACTTGATTCCATATGTCAGAACAGGAATCAGCCAGTTTTTTTAAGGTTCCTTGTAGTATCTCTGTAATGCTGATTTTACGCTTTTCGATGCGTTGCTCAAGTAAAGTTTCCATACGTTTTCCTTATTTAAATTTTGTTATGGTTATGCTGGCGACATCGGTGAATGAAGAAACCGGATGCAATGAATTATCCGGCCTTTGCAGTCTTTATGGGGTACTTCCCGCCCCCATTACCATCTTTTGTGGTAATTAGTAGACTTTTACGTTATGCCTTCACTTAAGCAAATTATGTGCCTAAATAAATATAGTCGAATATAAACAATATTTTAATGTAATCCTTATCAGTGAAAGTACGCATTAATACTGATGAATGAGGACGTTGATAACCCAAAGTAGTGCAAGGAAAATAGGAAGCAGAGTATTCATCGCTAACGGCATATTTCTTTATTTAGAATGATAGCGCTTTCTCTTTAGTCGCTTTGAAATAGATACCTTTTGTAGGGCTCATAAGGTAAGCTCTTATGCATGAATGATGACATAGAGATTATCCCGATTAAAGATCGGTTCCGTAGTTTTTTGCCCGTAGTTATTGATGTTGAAACAGGTGGTTTTGATAAAGAGAACGATGCACTTCTCGAAATCGCCGCGGTTTTTCTGCGCATGGACGAAAAGGGTGAGTTTACACGTGATCGAACCTACTCATGGCACTTAGAGCCATTTGAGGGCGCTAATCTCGACCCGAAATCATTGGAAGTCAACGGTATTGTTCTGGATAGCCCATTTCGTCAAGAAGTGGCTGTGAATGAACACAAAGCCTATGCTGATTTTTTTAAAGTCGTACGCAAAGAAGTTAAAATGAACATGTGTACCCGTGCCGTCTTAGTCGGGCATAACGCACATTTCGACTTAGGCTTTTTAAATGCTGGGGCAGATCGTGTCGGACATAAAAGCAATCCTTTTCACCAATTCAGTGTCTTTGACACCGTATCATTGGGGGCATTGGCTTATGGCCAAACAGTCTTAGCGCGTATTGCGCATGCTGCCAAAATCCCTTGGGATAGTTCGCAAGCACACTCGGCAGCCTATGACGCAGAGCGTACTGCAGATATTTTCTGCAAAATCCTCAATATGTGGCAATCCTATGATAACAGCGTAGGCTTTATGTTTGGTAGCGATAAAGAATAACCAACGGTTCCAAACAAGCTCATAATTTTTGCTCGATATGCCCACAACAGATATTCTTTTGTCTCGATTGATATGTGATAATTAATGTATCATTTTGATAGTCAAGAGAGCACCCATGTCGTCTTATACCCCAATTTACCCCTCCAACCGTCCACGCAGAATGCGCAAAGATGAATTTACGCGTCGTTTAATGCGTGAGAATATATTGACGACTAACGATTTGATTTATCCTATTTTTGTTATCGAAGGTGACGACAAAACCGAAGACGTCACCACCATGCCAGGGGTGCAACGTCTGACTATCGATAGACTGGAGCAAGAAGCGAAAGAACTTGTTGAGCTGGGTATTCCAGCCATTGCGATCTTTCCCGTGACGCCTGCGGACGTGAAGTCCGATGGCGCAGAAGAATCTTACAACCCTGAAGGATTAGCGCAGCGTGCAGTGCGTGCTGTGAAAAGTGCTGCTCCAGATTTAGGTGTGATTACTGATGTTGCACTCGACCCATTCACTTCTCATGGTCAAGATGGTTTGATGAATGATGAAGGCTACATCATGAATGATGAAACGGTTGAGGTGCTTGTGAAACAAGCAGTATCACATGCAGAAGCGGGTGCTGACATTGTTGCGCCATCAGATATGATGGATGGCAGAATAGGGCGTATTCGTGATGCGCTGGAGGAAGATGGATATACCAATACTCGCATTCTTGCATACTCAGCAAAATATGCCTCAGCCTTCTATGGCCCATTCCGCGATGCCGTAGGTTCTGCTAGTAATCTTGGTGGTGGTAATAAATACAGTTACCAAATGGATCCTGCAAACTCCGATGAAGCGATTCATGAAGTGAATATGGATCTACAGGAAGGTGCCGATATGGTGATGGTCAAGCCAGGTATGCCGTATCTCGATATCGTGCGTCGTGTGAAAACCGAGTGCCAAGTACCTACCTTTGTTTATCATGTTAGTGGTGAATACGCGATGTTGAAGGCGGCTGGCATGAATGGCTGGATTGATGAAAAAGCCTGTGTCATGGAGGCGCTACTATCGATGAAACGCGCGGGTGGGGATGCCATTTTGACGTACTATGCGAAGCAAGTTGCTGAGTGGTTGAAATAGATGAATGATCAGTACGCCGTTATTGGTAACCCCATCGGCCACAGTAAATCACCGCAAATACACAGGATGTTTGCCGAAGAAACCTCGCAGGCGCTCGACTATACAGCTCGGCTAGCTGAACTTGATGGGTTTGTAGAATCAGTTGAAAGCTTCTTTCAGCATGAAAATGGCAAAGGCCTAAACGTTACAGTCCCCTTCAAGGAACAAGCCTTCGCACTTTGTGACGAACTATCCGAATATGCAGCTTTGGCTGGAGCAGTGAACACACTTAGCTATCGCGATGGTAAAATCTATGGCGCCAATACCGATGGCATTGGTATTGTTCGTGACATCACACAAAATCATCACTTTGCTTTAGCTGATAAAAAAGTATTGATTCTAGGTGCAGGCGGCGCGGTGAAAGGCGTATTAAAACCAATCTTGGATGAGAACCCAGCCTTAATCTTTATCGCCAATCGTACCGCAGCAAAGGCAACTACTTTAGCTGATGAATATGGTGATCAAATACAAGGTGGTGGCTTTGCGGATATCCCTGAGCAGGGCTTTGATATGATCATTAATGGTACTGCCGCCAGCTTGCAAGGTGATTTACCTCCAATTCCCAATGTATGTGCAACAGGCTTGGCTTGCTGTTATGACATGATGTACTCAAAAAAAGGAACCCCTTTTACAGAATGGGCAAAGCAACATAATGTAACACTAATATTAGATGGACTAGGCATGTTGGTTGAACAAGCTGCTGAATCGTTCTTTATTTGGCGAGGTGTCAAACCGAGAACGGGGCATGTTTTAGCGTTAATGCCTGATTTATAAATATCGCTAGAAATATGGACTCTCGGTCCATGTTTGAGAATCATTTTGATACTACTCGCACTTTCTAAAGGTGGTGGTTTTAACCTTAGAGGATACTAATAAATATATCTTTAGAGATAACGCTGAAGCCACACTTCAATCCCCTGCGCATTAAGCTTTGCATCCATTGCAAGAACACGTTTTTTTTCTTCAATGGATAATCCACAGTCATTCTCAGCAAGCCCAGCCAGCAACCAGTCAAGTATCCCGTCTTCGATTCTATCCACTCGGTCTTCTGTTGCAGGCAGTTCTTTAGCAAGCGTAACAAACGCATTAAGCGAAGCCTTAAGCCTCGTTATAACACTTTCAGTAGGTTCAATTGCACAGAAATGCGTTAGGTACATTTTCTTAGGGTTCAAAGTCATTAAGCGATCAATACTGCTAAGCATTGCGTCTGGATCAAAGTGTACGGGAGTGGTTGTAGCAAATATAAATGTCTCTCCGTTACTTGAGCTTAGTTGAGGGTAAGCAACACCAAAGGTATCACCCGTAAAGATACCTTCACTTTTTGCATCGTAAATACAGAAGTGATGCATAGCATGTCCTGGGGTATCGAGGAACAATAGTTCTCTGCCATGGAAGTCTAAGCGATACTCATCATCTGCACTGATGACTCTTTCTTCTTCAATAGGAATCAGCTCCCCATAAAGTTTTGCAAACTTTTCTTCACCGTAAACGGCTTTTGTTCCAGCTTGTAGTTTTTCAGGATTAATCATGTGCCATGCGCCACGTGGATGCACAATGAACTTTGCATTCGGGCATAGTTGCATTAATGTACCCGCACCGCCGGCATGATCCAGGTGAATATGCGTCGCGATAACGTATTCAACATCATCAAAGCCTAAGCCAATGGCTTCCAGACCTTGTTTAATGGATGGCACACTGTGGCTTGACCCTGTTTCGATAACACAGGCTTTCTGGTTTTCTACCAGCAAATAGATACTCGCGACACTTTCTGCAACATAGTTTGCATCCAGGCAATAAATACCATTTCCAAGATCACGCATATTTCTTTTCCTTATTGATAACATCCGACGGAACAGCTTAGAGGGTTTCTGGTATCTGTCAAACCAAGTCTAGCTTTGCACATACACCCTATCGTCTGATGTAGCTATATTTCCATGTGTCGTTTGTGAGCTTTGCTAAATAGCTTAATAAGTTCTCATTCGGTACGGCTTCCGCATCATAGATATTGCCAATGATGACTTGGCACTTGCCAAAAAAAGCAGACTTACGCCAATTGAAGCCCAATGGGTTGAATGTTTCCTTACAGGCCAAACATGAGAGTGAGTTGATTACATTTGCTTCCGCTATATCTGCTGCAATGTTTTTTAAGGTTTCTTTACAATGTGGGCAGCGTGGGAATTTTAGATTTTTTCCACTATGAAAGCTTATCTCAGAGGTTGTTTGCGGAATTTCGACATAGACATACGCCTGATCACCATTTGGGGATAATTCGATATTCGGTGAGCAACCAAGAAAGGTCACCTGTTGCAGAAATTTATCACCAATTTGAAAGCGCGACAGTATTTCTTCAGCATCAATGAATTGAATCTCTTTGAGTAAAGTAATCAGCTCTTTTTGTGTGCATGCTGTTTCAGGGTTTGCAGGATGTAGAATCAGAAGATGCTCAGCTTGATACATGCTGGATGCCTGAAATATTTTTGATGAACTCACCTAGAATCCTGAATTCTTCTGCCTGAGCGCTGTTTTTTCGCCATACCATGCCAATTTCACGGTAGGGGTTATTCGGCAAGGGCCAAGTCTTGATTTTCGTATGCTGTAACATCGGCGCGCTCTTAGTCATTTTAGTGAGATAGGTTACACCTAGATCAGAGTTTACCATTTCGATTAATGTCGCCAAGCTGCTTGCAGAAAAACGGTTCACGGTATCTTGATTGCGAATACGACAGGCTGAAAGTGCGTGATCACGCAAACAATGTCCATCTTCTAATAACAGAATACTCTCTGCAGGTAGGTCTTCTTCTACATAGTCTTTTTTAGGATCAAGAAATTGTGTGTCTTCACGACAAGCTAGTTCAAAGTGATCTTTAAAAAGCGGTAGAATCTCTACGCCTGCTAATTTATAAGGCAGTGCAATGAGTAATAGATCCAACTCACCTTCAATAAGCTTTTCATAAATACTCAACGTCGTTCCTTCATGTAAATAAAGCTGTAAATCAGGAAATTCATCACGTAATGCAGGAAGGAGTTTAGGTAATACGAATGGCGCAATAGTCGGAATTGCACCCAAGGTAAGTCTGCTGGATAGCGGTTCTTCGCTATGTGAGGCAATTGCCGTTAGGTACTCGATATCACGCAAGCAACGATTAGCCTGCGCAGCGACTTCTTTACCAACGCGCGTGATAGTAACGGTTTTATTGGTTCGATCAACGAGCTGTGAACCCAGTAGTGATTCCAGCTCACGAATGGCGACACTAAATGCCGATTGAGAAACAAAGCAGGCTTGGGCTGCTTTGCCAAAATGTTCTGTTTTTTCTAGCGCTACGAAATAACGGAGTTGTTTGACGGTAGGTAGGTTCATATACCTAGTCTAAGACGAACTCCTGTTCAATATCAATACCTTTACAGTAGACAAAGGTTTCGCTTTGCGTATCGAAGATGGAAATGGCTTTTTTTGCACCAAAATCATCTAGTTCAGAATTAACACTCAAGATGTAGCGATCATCAAAAACATGAAAACCAATGACAAACATATTCACAGCAGGCTCAGGAAAAAAGAATTTCTTCCCTGCCAGGGTTTCGATGTAATTTGGGCGTCCACTAAAGTCTGTCCCACCATAGTATTTGCCATTAACCCTTTGTATCGCAGTATAACCTGCCAGGAAGCGCTTTAAACGTTTCACAAAACGTATTTCTTTGTTGTTATCCATTTCCCACAGATCAAGGACTTTTAAGCGATCACCTGTTGCAACAAGGAATTGCTTAACGTCATCTGTTGAACCTTCAGGGTAGGGTTCTAATGCATGAATATGCCGAATACCGGATTCATGCATGTAATGATCATTGGCTGTGCAATTGTCCTTAGTGACGACAGCAATATGTGACGAGTTATCATCGAAACCATATTCGCCGACTAATAAGGCACCATCCATTTCAATCAAACTTTCGATGCGCGTACCAAAATAGTAATCGGGAATTTTTTCTACGGCGTATTTTCCACCATAGATTTCTGGAAGTTGTTCTGTCTTTCTGAATTCTCGTTTATAGGTTTTGCGATTGAGAGCGAAGTCTTCGAGAATATATGTGACATCTTGTGGTATCACTGCAGAGGGTTTGTAGGCTAGCTTACAATACATCCCCCAAAGTAACTCATGAGTTCGACCACGTTTTAATACCATCCAAACGGCTTTGAACAGATAAAATGGATTCTTGGTTGCTTTGAATTTGACGATGTTTTCTGAAATGGTTGGTAAAACCGTCGTGTTAGCTTCTGACATGCTGTCTCAGTCCTGGGAGGTAATCGCATTGTATTCTAACAATACAAGTAAATAACAGATAGTCCACCTATCCGTTTTCATCTATAAATGGTCAATCAAATGTATTTGAGGGTATTTTCGACATCCTTGTTAACGTCTAGTATTTAACAAGGTAGATCTTTTTTTAAGTAGCAAGCAATTTTTTGTAACGAAATGTAATAAATTATGTCTATCCACAATGCTCATGGTTTTTGTTTAAAATACCCTTGAGGCTGAACAATAAGCAGTACTTCATTTGATAGCGCTAATAACCTGCGCACAAAGCTGAAATCCTGTGGATAACTTTGTGGATAAAAAAAGATATTTTTTTAGTCAATAGCCTGGCAAACAATTATTTATTTTTTGAACATTTCACTACCGAATTATATTCTATATTTATTAACAGCTTACAATGGTTATTCTGTAAGTTATTGATTTTTTCATTCAAAAAATATTAATTTCAATAAATTTATAAAAATGTTTATAACTACTAGGGGCTGGATGGTTTAGCCTAGTACTATATCTTGTAGATAAACAGGAAATGAATAAATTATGAACACATTTATAGTTATCTATACTCATAAGTTTTTTTAATGAGTGGCTTGTTAAATAATAAAAGCTCCGCAGGGTATAGTTATTAGCAATGATTTACTGCGAGCAGGCTTACTTCTCCTTCCGTAAAGATGCTGCAATAAATGCCAGCCCGGCGATAATTAAGCCACTTTGAAGTAACGGATTTTGTAACAACCCTGAGCTGTGCTCAGTATTGCCAATCGATAATAATCCACCCGTGATTAACATTGCACTACCTGCAATCACGAATTTTAGTGAATGGGGTTTCGGCTTTTTCGATTCCTTCTCAGACGCACGATGCAGGTTTTGTCGTTGTTGCTGATGCGTTTGGAGAATTACATCATTTATCAAGGTTGGCATATGTGGAAGTTGTTCGATAAACTTCGGTAAATTATTTTTGGCACCGTTAAGCAATGAGCGTGCACCGACCTGTTCATCCATCCAGCGCTGTAGAAAGGGTTTTGCCGTCGCCCACAAATCCAAGTCTGGATAGAGTTGACGACCTAGTCCTTCGATATTGAGGAGCGTTTTTTGTAGTAATACTAGCTGAGGCTGTACCTCCATATCAAAGCGACGTGCCGTTTGAAAGAGACGCAACAAAAAGAAGCCAAAGGAGATGTCTTTAATTGGGCGATTGAAGATGGGTTCGCAGACAGTACGTATGGCGGATTCAAAGTCATTAACGCGTGTATTGCTAGGAACCCAGCCCGATTCAAGATGCAGTTCTGCGACACGCTTATAATCTCGGTTGAAGAATGCATGAAGGTTTTCCGCAAGATAACGCTGGTCATCAGGAGTGAGTGTTCCAACGATGCCAAAGTCTACCGCTTTGTAATAAGGGTTAACGGGATCAGATATTTCAACAAAAATATTGCCAGGATGCATATCGGCATGAAAAAAGTTGTGTCTGAAGACTTGTGTGAAGAAGATCTCAACGCCAAGCTCTCCCAAACGCTGCATATTAACGTTTTTGGCTTGAAGCTCTTCGATATTACCTACTGGCGTACCATAGATGCGCTCCATCACCATGACCTGCTCGTGTGTATAATCCCAGTACACTTCTGGAATATAGAGTTCGGTAGAGTTTTCGAAATTACGTCGAAGCTGACTGGCGTTCGCGGCTTCACGAATAAGATCTAACTCATCGATGATAGTCATTTCATATTCTTCAACGACCTCAATAGGACGTAGACGTTTGGCCTCAGTCCAGTAGCGGTTTGCCATTCCCGCAATAAAAAACAGAAGCTCAATATCCTTTTCAATGGTTTCTCGAATATTCGGCCTTACTACTTTAACAATGACTTCTTTGCCATCCCACATCTTTGCGGTATGGACTTGGGCAATTGAGGCGGATGCTAAGGGTTGGGTATCGAAGCTTTGGAAAACCTCGGTAACAGCTTTCCCAAAGGCATCCTCGATAATTTTTTGTGATTGTTCTGCGGGGAATGGCGGGACATTGTCTTGTAATTTTTTTAGCTCATCATTGATTGCAGGCGGTAATAGGTCATTTCGTGTTGAAAGCATTTGCCCGAATTTGATATAAATCGGCCCCAAATCTTCTAAGGCAAGACGAATGCGCTTGCCGATTGCTTCGCGATCATCAGGTTTCTTTTTCCAATTCCAAGGCGCTGCAAAATAGATAAAACTCAGAGGTTTGAAAATAGGAATATGCAATAGAATCTCGTCCAAACCATGTTTGATAAGAATTTGATTGATTCTAAAGAGTCGAACTAATTGGCGAGGTGTGATCATGCGTCTTGTTTTTTCAACTGCTGCTGTAGGCGGTTCACACGAGCGTTTAAACGGTCGGCATCGTTACGCAAGATATCAACTTGATTGAGATAATGATTCACTTCAGACTCACTGACTGACAATTTACTTTCTTCAGTGAAATATTCCGAAATATTGAGATTCATAGCTTGCGCACTTTCCTTAATCCAGCCAACAGTTGTTTGAGTGATATTCGCTGATTGATGAGCGATGATATCGCCAACATACTTGGAAAGCACTTCCTCCCAGTCGATATTGGCATTCTTGAGGATTGCACTAAATTGAGTGGCAAGCCCGATATTGCCTTCTATGCGGGTATCCGTTTCCAGAATGACTGCTCCAGAATCTGCACTCAAACCCAGGCGGATGAGGTTCATTGCCGAAACGTGGATCGTTGCATCTGCGACTTCAGCATAATCGCCCATGACCATCATGCCGTCATGCGTTGGTAGAAAGTACAGAAAAAGATCAAGCCCGGTGATATGCAGACAGATAACATGATCACCTAACGCAGCCAGGCTCTTGCCTGATGCAGGATCAAGTTTTATCCACTGCTGGATCGCAAGCTCAATGCTAGAGAGTAGAATAGGGGAGAGTTTCATTCTAAATGATTAAAACTTGTATCCGATATGTAAGGCCACAATACCGCCAGTCATATTGTCATAGCTGGTATTTTCGAAGCCCGCTTCATCAAACATGCCTTGTAAGGTTGCTTGATCCGGGTGCATGCGGATAGATTCTGCAAGATATCGGTAACTGTCCGCATCATTGGCAATCAACTTACCCATCATAGGTAATAGCTTGAAAGAATACTGATCATAAACCGTGTTTAAACCCGGTAATACAGGTTTAGAAAATTCCAGAACCATTAATTTACCGCCTGGTTTAAGGCTGCGATAAATTGAGCGTAATGCGGCGTCTTTATCGGTGACATTACGCAGACCAAACGCCATTGTTACCAGATTGAATGAATTATCTGGGAAGGGTAGGTCTTGAGCGTCAGCTAATACATAGTCGATATTTCCGACGATGCCTTTGTCTGTAAGACGTTTACGGCCATTTTCCAACATTGAAGCGTTGATGTCAGATAGGATGACTTTACCTGAGGGGCCGACGATACGGGCAAACTTGGCCGCAAGGTCACCTGTACCTCCCGCGAGATCAAGAATATGGTCGCCGCGCTTTGCGCCAGAACGTTCAATAGTGATCTTTTTCCATAGACGATGAATTCCACCTGACATTAGGTCGTTCATTACGTCGTATTTATCGGCCACTGAATGAAAAACCTCTGCAACTTTCGTACTCTTCTCTTCTACAGGAACCTGTTGAAAACCGAAGTGCGTAGATTGTTTGTTGTTCTCCATAATATGGCCTAGTTACTGACAAAAAAGGGTAAGTATTATATCAGAGCTTCTACTACTAAGCTTATTTTTAGTGGCTAGATTTCAACACTGTTTCCTGATGAGAAAAATGATTAGTCAATCTAAAACGGAGGTCATTATGAAATTACGGGTATCGACATTGGCGCTAAGTCTATTTTTTACGTCATATGCAGTTGCCGAAGATCAAACGGATGCACTAAACCTGACAGGCGATGCAGTTACAGTGATCAAGAAATATAATGGCAGATGGAAAGGTTGGATAGATGGTTGTGTAAACTGTGATAAACCACTTTCTGCAACGATTTATAGAAAGCCCTCACTTTCCAAGAAAAAAAGTCAGGAAAAAGCGTCGAAAATAACGGAGTTTAGAGCCCCAATAAAACAGGGTTACTGCGAATGCAATTGCAAGCCTTTAAAGCTTACTAAAGACAATAACGCTGATGGGGTTACAAAAGAAACATCAGATGTATCTAACTAATATCGAAAAAAAGTAAGTTGTCCCTACTACTCATCTGGCAATGATGTTAGTGAGTAGTATATCTTAATGCTATTTGTAACAGCGTCTAAAGCGTAATTTTGTCTCAAAGTTCTGCGAAGATTCCGCGGCTGATTCATTTCCCGAATCTGCTGATTTTACACGCATTGAGCTATTGATACGAAGTACGGTTTTCTTCCCGCAATGAGACCAGACACTGGCAAAAGAGCTTAAAGAGTCGCGCAGTTGGAAATTTTGTATTCTCGGCCCATTGAAATTAACTTTATAACTATTACCGCGTTTACCAGAAAAAGAATAGGTATTAACTAATTTCCCTTGAGCACCCGCTGGTATCGCAAGACTACCGCTATAACGTGCATTAACCAAGGAGAGACTCCAACCTTTTGGTACATGCAATGCAATGGCTATTGAGCATGATTTACGCGTGCCTCTCACATTTCGACCTTTAGCCAGAATGGAATAATCACGAAATGATACCGATAAATTTGATTTCGAATCCTTTAAAGAAACCTTTACGCTACCTTTTGGGCATGCTGAACCTTCATAGTTGACTTTACCTACATAGGTACTATTTTGCTCAGCCGCATTTGCATTGACTACGTTCATTGCAAAAGCAGTAAACATAAGCGTGAAAAAGCCTGATTTGAAATTTACATCCAACATATATTACCCAAATATATTGCGGTTATTTTTTGTGACGTTTATACAACTGATTGCAATAAAAGATCTAAACATCACCCCTGTTTATACGTTTCTATGACCTTCATACCTGATAAATTTTACTTGCTAGGGATACTTTTAGGTCATTTAACGAGTTATATATCTGTTGTTATAGCACAACATGAAACGCCGCAAGCTGAAGTGAGTAGTTTTTAGACTAATCAGTTGCTTTGTTCCGATGGATAAAAAGGAGAGGTTGTTCTGTGGAGTAAAATCTACCGTGAATGATTTTGTACTTTCTAAGTGAGATACCAGATGATAGTCTTTTGCCCCCTGATTTATACAGCCCATATATCATGACAACCAGAACACGCTTTGCTCCAAGCCCAACCGGATACTTACACATCGGTGGTGCTCGAACTGCACTTTTCTCTTGGCTCTATGCCCAGAAAACAAAGGGTAAATTTGTTTTACGTATTGAAGATACTGATAGAGAGCGCTTTACACAGGCATCTGTGGATGCCATTTTAGAGGGTATGAATTGGCTAGGGCTTGATCATGATGAAGGGCCTATTTATCAAACTGACCGTTTTGACCGTTACGATCAAATTATCAAACAGTTACTAGAGCAGGGCGATGCTTACTATTGCTATTGCTCTAAAGAAGAATTGGAAACACTTCGGGAAGCACAACGTGCGGCAAAAGAAAAACCTCGCTATAACGGTAAGTGTTCGAACCTTACTGAACCTGTATTGGGAGTTGAGCCTGTTGTACGTTTCCGCAACCCTAAAGAAGGTTCTGTTATTTTTAACGACTTGGTTCGAGGGTCAGTTGAAGTCAATAATAGTGAGTTAGATGATTTAATCATTGCTCGTGCTGACGGTACACCAACTTACAATTTAACTGTTGTTGTCGATGATATGGATATGGAAATCAGCCATGTTATTCGCGGTGATGATCATATCAATAACACGCCTCGCCAAATCAATATCCTACGCACCCTTGGTGCTGAAGCTCCGATTTATGCACATGTACCAATGATTTTGGGGGATGATGGTAAACGCTTATCAAAACGTCATGGCGCGGTCAGTGTGATGCAATATCGTGATGATGGTTATTTACCAAAGGCAGTGCTGAACTATCTTGTACGCTTGGGTTGGTCACATGGTGATCAGGAAATCTTCTCTATTGAAGAAATGACTGAATTATTTAGCCTTGAGGGCGTTAACAAAGCAGCTTCTACGTTCAATACTGAAAAGCTTGTCTGGATTAATCAGCATTACATTAAAGAGTCACCTGTAGAAGAGGTTGCGGGACATCTGCAGTGGCATCTTGATCAACAAGGCATTGATACCCGCAATGGTCCGCAAATTACTGATGTCATTGATGCCTTAAAAGAGCGCGCAAAGACTCTGATTGAGCTTGCTGCATCTTCTCGTTATTTTTACGAAGATTTTGATGACTATGATGAGAAGGCTGATAAAAAACAATTCAAAGCAGCTGTTCCCGATATTTTGCAAAAGCTTAATGAAGGTTTTGAGGCGATTGAAGATTGGAACCCTGAAAATATTCACATGGTTATTACAGATACTTGTGAGGCCTTGGAACTTAAACTTGGCAAAGTAGGGCCACCACTGCGCGTTGCGGCTACGGGTACGGCAATGTCTCCATCATTAGACATTACGTTAAACTTGATCGGTAAAGAAAGAACTGTAGAGCGTTTGAACAAAGCAATTGCTTATATTCAGACGAAGTTTGCCGAGTAAACGGCTCAATGCGGGTTAATAAAAAAGGGCTGTGAATGAGATTTCACAGCCCTTTTTTATGGGTGTTATTTTTTGATGTCTATAGTAGTAATTCTTTAAGCATTTTGTAGTAGATTTCCTCAAGCTTCTCAAGATCAGCAACATTCACACATTCGTTAATTTGGTGAATGGTTGCATTGATCGGTCCAAGTTCTAATACCTGCGCACCCGTCGGGGCGATAAAGCGTCCATCAGATGTGCCGCCTGCAGTTGATAGTTTAGTATCAACATCTACTACTTCTTTAATAGCGCTTACAGCGGCAGAGACGAGATCACCTTCAGCAGTAAGAAACGGGTGACCCGATAACTTCCATTCAACGTCATAGTCTAATTGGTGTTTCTTAAGCAATGCTTCTACACCTTGTTGCAACTCTTCAGCGGTAACCTCGGTAGAAAAACGGAAGTTACAAATCAGGTCACAAACACCTGGAATAACATTGGTTGCTCCCGTTCCTGAATTCATATTCGAAATTTGGAACGTGGTTGGTGGGAAGAAATCGTTGCCCTGATCCCATTCCATTGCTGTAAGCTCGGCGAGAAATGGGGTGGCAAGATGAATTGGGTTTTTTGCCAGGTGCGGGTAGGCCACATGACCTTGTTTGCCTTTAATACTGAGATTAAAGCCTAAGGAGCCACGTCTACCATTTTTGATAACATCACCCAGCGTGTTGGTACTTGAAGGTTCACCAACTAAACACCAATCAATTTTTTCATTACGTGCTTCTAATGTTTCAACAACCTTCACTGTACCGTTTACAGACGGACCTTCTTCATCACTGGTAATCAAGAAGGCGATAGAGCCTTTATGATCAGGATGTGCTTTAACAAAGCGTTCAACAGCAATCGTCATTGCAGCGACACTGCCTTTCATATCCGCTGTGCCACGCCCATACATAACACCATCACGAATTTCTGGTTCAAACGGTGCTGAATCCCAATCTTCCAAAGGGCCAGTTGGCACAACATCTGTGTGTCCTGCAAAACAGAAGACTGGGGCTTCTGTGCCCTTACGAATCCAAACGTTTTCTACTTCTTCGAAAGGCATTTTTTCAGTTGTGAAACCAATGGGTTCTAAAATATCAGACAGTCGTTGTTGGCATCCCTTATCATCAGGTGTGACTGAGTCGCGTGAGATGAGGTCTTTAGTGAATTCTATAGTGGTAGGCATTATCAATGTGTCTTATAAAAGGGCTTCAGAATAGTTTTTCTCAGAAAATCCAACGAGGCGTTTATTGGATGTCTCAAGCACTGGGCGTTTAATGATGGTGGGTTGTTCTTCAATCACAACGATTGCCAATACGTCATTCATGTTTTCTTTGGTCTCGCCTGGCAGTTGACGCCATGTGGTACTGCGCTTGTTTAACAACGTTTCCCATCCCAGTTCATCCAACCATGCACGTACCTGTATGGGATTAACACCATCTTTACGGAAATCATGGAATTCGTACTCTATGTTGTTCTCATCTAGCCACTTGCGTGCTTTTTTGATCGTGTCACAGTTAGGAATGCCGTACATTATATTCATCGTTATTGAGTTTTTGCTAGCAAGGCGAGAGTATAGCTACTCTTACTTTCTTTACCAAGCTCAAGAATACTTCAAACAATCCACAGCCACAGCATAAAAATTATAAGTTTTTCTATTCTTGGGTATATAATGCATGTACCTCAGGGGGTAGCTTTGAAAACGCCAAAGCTAAAATCGTTTGGGGAAAGTAAAACTGGCGAAAAGTTTATCAAGATTATTATAATGTTATGCGTTACACCTGATCGCCACGATTGCTAATAATAGAAATTACTCACCTCACTTGAGTATGACAAAAATCAGAACCTGAAATTTACGTTACTGTAGATAGCTAATAAAATGTGGTGGCTAAACATTTTGTAGTTGGTAGTCTAAAAATCATTGAATACATTACCGAGTATTTAGCAATGAATGGTTCCAGTCTGTAATCTGGTGTTGGGGCGATAAGAAACTGGCTTAATGGACGTATAAAAGTCCCACAAATTGGTTAATGATAAACATTGAATAAAATGGGGAAGCAATAGTGGCAATCGGCCGCTCTATAAAAGATCAGCGTGCGGAAAAAGAAGTTTTCCGTTCACGGATTGTTATTTCTGGAATAATCATTGCACTTGCTCTTGTTGGTATCAGTTCTCGCCTTCTATTCTTACAAATCGTTAATCATGATTATTATCTACAACTTTCAAAAGAGAATTATCAACGTCGTATTCCGACGCCACCTGTGAGGGGTCAAATCTTTGATAGAAATGGTGTGCTATTGGCGGGTAATCATATTGAGTATGTGCTTGAAGTGATAAAGGATGAGGCTCCAGATCTCAATCCCCAGCTTGATAAACTCGGCCTGATGCTCGACATTGAGCCACATATTATTGATAAAATTCGTAAAAAGATTCGCATTACTAATCGTTATCAACCTGTGGCGATTAAAAAAGACCTAACCGATATAGAGATCGCCATCTTTTCGGCAAACCGTCCTCGTTTTCCTGGTTTTAAAATTGCACTTAAGATTGAACGTTATTATCCTCTGGGTTCAGTAGCGGGGCATTTGATTGGCTATGTTGGACGTATAGATAAAAAAGATTTAAAGAATATTGATAAAGAGGAATATAAGGGCACTTCGCATATTGGTAAGTCTGGTATAGAGAAAACGTATGAATCTTTATTGCACGGAAAATCAGGCTATCAACTTCATGAAGTCGATTCAGGAGGTAAACATATCAAGCTATTAGAGGAGAAAGTGCCTACTGCAGGTCAGGATTTATTTCTTACGCTAGATATCAATTTACAGACCAAAGCTGAAGACTTGTTGAGGGATTATAACGGTGCAGCAGTTGCGATAGACCCTAATAATGGTGAGGTGCTTGCTATGGCCAGTATGCCCGTTTTTGACCCTAACTTATTTGTAAATGGTATTTCACATAAAGCTTATAGTGAGCTGCGGGATAATCCTTCACGTCCTTTATATAGTCGTGCTTATCAAGGCGTTTATCCACCTGGCTCGACGATAAAACCCATGGTGGCTATTGCGGGATTAAATGCGGGTATCGTGGATGAGAAGTCCTCAGTCTATGGTGGAGGTTATTTCCAAATCCCAGGCAACCGACATCGTTACCGCTGTTGGAAAAAAAGTGGTCATGGTTTTGTCCGTATGAATCGTGCAATTTACCAGTCCTGTGATGTGTACTTTTATGACTTGTCCTATCGAATGGGCATAGACCGCTTTAATACAGAACTATCAAAATTTGGTTTTAGTGAGCCGACGGGATTAGATGTGCCTCATGAAAAATCTGGTTTACTACCCTCACGTGGATGGAAAGAGGCTCGACATAATACCCAATGGTATCCAGGCGATAGCGTCAATATTGGTATAGGCCAAGGTTATTGGAATGTTACCCCTGTGCAATTAGCTCATGCGGTGGGCATTGTTGCGATGCGTGGCAGGCGTGCAAAACCACATCTATTGCGTGGAGTGCGTTCTAATCGAGATAATCCCATTGATCTATTGCCTATTCATCTTCTTCCTGATCTAGTATTAAATGATGATTCTTATTGGGAAGAGCCGATTCGGGGTATGGTGAATGTTGTACATGGGGAAGGCGGGACTGCACGTCGCTCAGCACAAGGCGCAGAATATCGTTATGCTGGTAAAACAGGAACAGCTCAGGTTTTTGGCATAG
Source organism: uncultured Thiotrichaceae bacterium (assembly GCA_902727985.1). Taxonomy (GTDB): domain Bacteria; phylum Pseudomonadota; class Gammaproteobacteria; order Thiotrichales; family Thiotrichaceae; genus HyVt-477. The sequence continues at coordinate 31,363 of CACVAY010000029.1, forward strand.
CACAAAACAAAACTTACAATGCCAAGAATTTGAAAAAAGAGCTACATGATCACTCACTGTTTGTCGCCTTTGCCCCACTAAAAGACCCTAAAATCGCGGTATCGATTATTGCTGAAAATGCAGGTGGTGGTAGTAAAGTTGCTGCACCACTTGCCCGTGAATTTATGGATGCCTATTTGGTTGAGCCATTGCCTCCCTCTGAAGAAGAAACACAAGACAAAAAGAAAAAACGCTAAGCTATGTATAACCAAAACCCATTTATATTCCTTTTTATTCGAGTCTTCTCAAAGTTAGACTGGGTATTAATGGGCGCGCTGATGGTATTAATGGGGCTTGGTGCGATGACTCTGTACAGTGCCAGCACAGAAAATGCAGGCATGATAGAGCGACAAATGATTCATTTCATCGCAGCCTTTTTGGTGATGCTTCTCTTCGCACAATTACCCAGTGGTTTCCTGCAACATACGGCGATATGGGTTTATGGGGCAGGATTGCTGGTGCTGGTGCTGGTGCTCGTCATTGGTACAACAGGAAAAGGAGCACAGCGATGGCTGGATTTAGGTGTTATTCGTTTTCAGCCCTCAGAAATCATGAAATTAGCCGTGCCATTAATGGTTGCTCGTTATTTTTCAGATAGAGTGCTTCCTCCGCGTTTTATTGATATTTTTATTGCCAGTTTTTTGGTAGTTATTCCGGTCTTACTGATTGCCAAACAGCCGGATCTTGGAACCTCCTTACTTGTTGCATCGGCTGGTTTCTTTGTCATCTTTTTTGCGGGGATTTCCTGGAAGTGGATATTCAGCATTATTGTTAGTGCCATGATTGCCGCCCCTCTCTTATTTTTTTATGGGATGCATGATTACCAGCGGCAACGAGTATTGACCTTATTTGATCCAGCTTCCGATAGATTAGGTTCTGGTTATCACATTTTGCAGTCTATGATAGCAATTGGCTCAGGTGGGAGAGATGGTAAAGGATGGCTCGATGGAGATCAGTCCAGGTTAAATTTCTTGCCGGAAAGACATACCGATTTTATTTTTGCCGTATTTGGTGAGGAATTCGGCTTCACTGGTAACTTACTATTGCTGGCCTTATATCTGTTTATTATTTACCGGGCGATGTATTTAGCGAGTAAAGCCAAGGATACTTTTTCACGATTACTCGGCGGCTCTTTAGCGCTGACTTTCTTTATTTACCTTTTTGTAAACACTGGCATGGTTAGTGGCATACTGCCCGTTGTCGGTGTTCCGTTACCGTTAGTAAGCTATGGCGGTACTTCAATGGTGACATTAATGGCGGCTTTTGGTCTGCTAATGGGCTTACGCGACAAAGGTAGACAATACGACTAAGCTGCTTATAGCTAAACATAGTAATACTTCATTCAGCTTGGTCTGTTAAGCTAGCTTAAAGCATGCACGCATTGTCTTGGTTTCCAATGATTTACAATAACAACTAAGAAACTATCACAGATAATGAATATTAAAACTGGTAAATAAAACGATTATAAATCATGAATATAAGAAATACCTTCTTAGTATTGTTATCACTTATCTGGCTGACAGCCTGCTCCGGCCTTCCTGGTTTAACTGAAAACAAGCCAGAAATAACGTCTTCTGATAACACAAGCTGTACAGCCCCTGCTATTTATCAAGCGCAAGGTAAGAGCTATAGCGCTTTAAAGAACGCTACTGGATATCGAGCTAACGGCTATGCCGTTTTATATGATGATAAGCAATTAGGCAAATCTTCACCAATCTGTGAAACGATTGACTTGGAGGGTTTTACAGCCGCTCACCGAACTTTGCCACTGCCGACTTTTGTTAAAATTACTAATACAAGCAACAAAAAGTCAGTTGTTATTAAAATCAATGATCGTGGTCCTGCCAACCCATCTGCATTAGTTCAAGTCACACCAGCTGTCGCAAACCTGCTTGGTGTGAACGGTGGACGAATTCCTGTAAGTATCGAGGTCTTATCTGAGCGTAATACTCGGAATCCGGCAGAGCCAATCAATACCAAAAAAACCACGGTAAAACCATTACCCATCCCTTCGAAGTCCACTGCAAACATCGGTGATCGTTACTATATTATTTTAGGTACTTTTGCCGATCAATCACAGGCTTTCGATAAATTTGTACGGGTATCATCAATAGGCTTACCTAAAGCAACCATTGAATCCCGTAAGAAAGGTGCTGCCTTATTGCATATGGTTAGATTAGGGCCTTTCTATCAACAGGATGAAATTGATCACATCAAAGATCGTTTGAAAAATGATGGCTTGGTTGATTTCAAAGTAGTTAAAAACTAAGCTTTTGCAGATATCAGACTTAGCGTAAAATATGCGTTAAATTGATGTCTGTTTTTACTGATAAGACCTTTTAGTGATTGTTATTAATCATGTAATTGCTTAAACAGATACAAATCACGGGTAATAAACCTTCCTACGTTATAAAATAATCAGATCTTTAATCAGAGAATACACATCACTATGCATGGAAAACTAATAGGTAAATGGTTTACCGTTATACTTTTATCATATGCCATCACAAGCCTGTCGCTATTCGCTGCAGAACCTCCTGAGATTGCTGCAAAAAGTTATCTTCTCATAGATTACAATTCTCAAGTTGTACTGGCATCAAAAAATGCTGACAAACGTATTGAACTTGCGAGCATTACAAAACTGATGACCGCCTATGTGCTGTACAAAGAACTTGAAAAAGGCAATGTTTCAAAAAATGATGTTGTTCTCATCAGTGAAAAAGCATGGCGTATGAAAGGTTCACGTATGTTTGTTGAGGCAAACAAAAAAGTGCCTTTCGAACGCTTGATGAATGGTTTGATTATTCAATCGGGTAACGATGCCGCCGTAGCACTTGCAGAGCATGCTTATGGAACCGAAGCTAGCTTTGTCTCACGGATGAATAGTGAGGCCAAACGTTTAGGGATGACGAATACGCATTTCACAAATGCAACGGGTTGGCCAGATAAGAATCATTATTCTACGGCGAATGATATTGCGCGGTTAACGCGTACAGTGATTTCTGAATACCCTAAGCATTATAAAGAATACAAAATCAAAGAATATAGCTATAACGGCATCAAGCAATACAATCGTAATAAGCTGCTCTGGCTTGATCCAACAGTAGACGGTGTAAAAACAGGGCACACTGAGAGTGCAGGTTACTGTCTAGTCTCTTCAGCAAAACGAAATGGTATGCGTTTGATCTCCGTGGTTATTGGAACAGATACGGTTAAGGAGCGATCATTTGCTAGCCAGCAACTGCTTGAATATGGCTATCAGTTCTTTGAAACGAATAAGGTCTATGCAGCTAATCATGCGCTTGAAGAAATTCGTATCTGGAAGGGAGAAAAAGAAAAGGTTGCTGTGGGTTTCATTGATGATTTTTATGTAACCGTTGCTAAAGGCAGTTATTCTTCCTTAAAAGGAAATATCAGTTACGAAAGTGGTATTGATGCGCCCATTTATCGTGGAGATAAGCTTGGCAAGGTTGTTTTAAAGAACGCTCAGGACAAAGTTGTATTAGAAGCACCTCTTGAGGCTTTAGAAACCGTGACGGGCGGTGGTTTATGGCGTAAAGTGACTGACGGTGTCCAAAAAGTATTTCATTAAGAGGCCTTTGAGCGAAAGGTCTCGGCAAATAAAACTATGAATCAAGAAATCCCCAAAGAAGAGTCACTTATTGAATATCCTTGTCAATTTACAATCAAGGTTATGGGTGCAGCAATTCCTGAATTTCGTCATGCGGTCAATGAGATTGCCAAACACCATGACCCTCAATTTAGCGAATCCTATACCAAAGAAAAATTTAGCAAGGGCAATAAATACCTGAGTATGAGTATATCCATTTATGCTATCAGCCGTGACCAGTTAGATGCCATCTACCAAGATCTGACATCAAATGAACTCGTATCGTGGGTGCTCTAGTCGATACGCAGATCCGCCAACTAGGTAGCACGGCATATGCTGATACGTACCAACATATGCAAACCTTTACGGAACAACGCGATTCCAATTCTTCTGATGAAATCTGGATTCTTCAGCATGAGCCTGTCTATACACTAGGCAGAAACGGCAAGCCTCATCATATTCTGCGTAAGAATAATATTCCTGTTATCAAAATAGATCGTGGTGGGCAAGTTACCTATCACGGGCCTGGCCAGCTCATTATCTATCTATTGCTAGACATTAAACGGCGTGGAGTAGGGGTACGTAAACTTGTCGATATTATGGAGCAAGCCGTTATCGATTATCTTGCTTCATACCAAATCGATGCTACAAGGAAGAAGTCTGCGCCAGGCGTTTATGTCAAGGAAAAGAAGATTGCTGCGCTTGGTTTACGCGTCACACAAGGTTGTACTTATCATGGTTTAAGCTTCAATATTGATATGGATCTTGAACCTTTCAACGATATCAATCCCTGTGGTTATGAAAACCTTGAAGTGATTCAATGTTCAGACTTTGGGATTAAAGAATCAGTCGATGAGATAGGCCTCCAAATTGTAAAGAGCATTGAAACAATGCTCCTCACAGAAGCTGGTTAGGCAGTAATTAGCGTACCCGCACCTTCATCGGTTAACAGTTCCAATAAAACAGCATGCGGAACTCGTCCATCAATAATACAGGATGAACGGACCCCTGCTTTTACGGCATTAAGAGCGCAATCAATTTTAGGAATCATCCCCCCTTGAATAACACCTGTTTTTTTCAGGCTTTCAATGTCGCTCTCACGCAAACCAGTGAGTAACTGATCATTATCGTCAAGCACGCCGGGTGTATTGGTGAGTAAAAGTAAACGTTTTGCTTGTAAAACTTCTGCCATTTTCCCAGCCACTATATCGGCATTAATGTTGTAGGCCATGCCATCTTTACCCACACCAATTGGAGCAATAACAGGAATAAAGTCACCAGCGTCCAGCATTTCAACGATTTCCGGGTTAATCGACTTAACTTCACCAACATGGCCTAAATCGACATATTCAGGCGCTTGCGCATCTGATGATTTCATATTCAACTTTTCAGCATGAATCATCTTGCCATCTTTACCTGTTAAGCCGATAGCTCGACCACCAGCTTGATTAATGAGATTGACGATCTGCTTATTCACCAAGCCTCCCAAAACCATTTGCACGACATCCATGGTCTCGCTATCCGTAACACGCATACCTTCGATGAACTTTGATTCTTTACCGAGTTTTTTCAATAAATTACCAATTTGCGGACCACCGCCATGTACAACAACCGGATTGATACCAACTTGTTTTAATAGCACAATATCTTGAGCAAATTGATGTTTGAGGGTTTCATCGGTCATAGCGTTACCGCCATATTTAATAACAACCGTTTTGCCGGAATAGCGCTGGATGTAAGGAAGGGCTTCTACAAGAATTTCAGCAGTGAGTTCGGTAGAATTATTCATAAGTATTCACGTTCTAGAAGTATATTTAGGGGATGTTGGATGATTTTAGAGTTAGCTTTTACCAGAATGGCCAAAACCACCTTCACCACGAACCGTATCATTGAAATTATCAACCTGATTTAAGGCAACCTGAATCACAGGTACAAAAACAAGCTGGGCAATTCGATCACCTTGTTCAATATCAAATGCCGTATCACCACGATTCCAACATGAAATAAAAAGCTGACCTTGATAATCTGAATCAATTAACCCCACAAGGTTGCCTAATACAATGCCATGTTTATGTCCCAGACCAGAGCGCGGTAAAATGGTTGCAGCAACTGAAGGATCACCAATGTGAATGGCTAATCCTGTTGGAATTAAATGTGTTTTACCGGGGTTTATCGTTAGTGTTTCATCAATACAAGCACGCAAATCCATACCTGCTGATCCATCAGTCGCATAGTGAGGAAGAGGGATGGTATCGCCAATTCGAGGATCAAGTATCTTGTAATCAATCGTGTGCATGTGTGTCCTTTTATCGTGCTTGATAGTGAGTAGTAATTAATTGCATTAATTGTTTAGCGAGTTCTTTTTTGGAAGTGAGCGGCAAAGCATGTTCGCCACCCTTCCATAAAACCTGTAATGCATTGTCGTCAACATCAAAGCCTTGTCCATTACCTACCTTATTGGCTGCAATCATATCCAACTTTTTGCGGTGTAATTTATCCATGGCGTGTTGCTTGAGGTCTTCGGTTTCTGCGGCAAAGCCAACAGTAAATAAGTCATTATGTTGAGTGCTTATTTCAGCCAAGATATCGGACGTTTTGCTTAGAGCTAATGATATAGATTCATCCTTCTTTTTGATCTTCTGGGTAGCCACTTTGGCGACTTGATAATCTGCAACCGCGGCGCTAGCAATGAATATATGCTGACCTACCACATTGTTTTTGACCGCATCAAACATATTTTCTGCAGATTTAACATCTATGCGATTAACATTTCTAGGTGTTTCTAAATTCACAGGTCCAGCAACGAGAGTCACATTTGCCCCAAGCTGTTCGGCAGCTTCGGCGATAGCAAAACCCATTTTCCCAGAACTACGATTAGTGATATATCGGACTGGATCAATGGCTTCTTGTGTTGGGCCTGCTGTTATCATGATATTCACACCTGATAATACGGCATCATTTTCTTGCCCAAGGGTGTCCACAATAATCTGTGGTTCTTGCATTCTTCCAGGACCAATATCTCCACAAGCTTGTTCACCAGCTGCCGGCATCAATACCCGAATAGCAGATTGCTCTAATAAGGAAACATTTTTTTGCGTGATTCTATTGCGCCACATCTGTTGATTCATTGCAGGTACGATGACAACTGGAGTTTTAGTCGCCAGACATAGTGTTGTTAGGAGGCTATCCGAGAAGCCATGCGCTATTTTCGCCATGGTATTAGCACTTGCTGGCGCTATTAAAATCCTGTCAGCCCAGCGCGCTAATTCTATATGACCCATCGCTGCTTCTGCTTCAAGGTCAAAGAGCTCTGTGTGAACAGGGTTGCCTGTCAGTGCCTGAAAGGTTAAAGGAGTTATAAATTCACAGGCACTTTGCGTCATACAAACGCGTACTTTAGCACCGCTTTTGATAAGCAGGCGCGCAAGTTCGGCGGACTTATAGGCGGCGATGCCCCCGCTTATCCCTAGAATAATTTGCTGATTCTGTAAATTTGCCATAATGCGCGAGTCTACAGGAAAAAAAACAAATATAAACTATGGCAATAACTGATTGGCCTGCCGAAGAGCGTCCACGAGAAAAACTCCTACAGAAAGGGCCTAGCCATCTTACAGATGCAGAGTTATTGGCAATCTTTCTCCGTACTGGCATTAAGGGAACCAATGCCGTCGAAATGGCAAAACTGTTATTGCGAGAATACGGAAGTTTACGATCGCTACTTGCTGCAGACTTAGAGAGGTTTTGTCGTAGTAAAGGGCTCGGTACTGCTAAATATGTGCAATTACAAGCCACTGTTGAAATGGCGCGCCGTTATTTAAGTGAGGCAGTAAAACGTGGAGAGGAAATTACCAGTGTATCAGCAGTCAGGGATTATCTGAAGATACGTTTGCGTGACTATCAGCATGAAGTATTTGCCTGTTTATTCCTCGATAATCGGCACAGAATCATTCAGTACAAAGAGATGTTCACAGGAACGATAGATGGGGCGAGTGTGTATCCAAGAGAAGTCGTCAAGCAAGCGTTAAAGGATAATGCCGCAGCAGTTATCTTTGCACACAATCATCCATCAGGCATCGCTGAACCCAGCGATGCCGATAAGCGTATTACCCAGCGGTTAAGTGATGCACTGGGGCTTGTCGATATTCGAGTATTAGACCATTTCGTCATTGGTGATGAGGTCATATCATTCGCCGAAAGAGGTCTGCTCTAAATCAATAGCTATAGTCTATTGGATATGATTAACAGTCAAGAATCGTTTTAATGCGTCATAATTGACGGCAAAAGTTCGAGATTGTGAACGATTATTAACAACACCAAAAATGACTGATACTAAGCCGTGCTCAGAAATTACGCCACCACCAGAAGCTCCTTTGCGTGGCTCCTTATCATCAATCACCATCGATAGCATGTGACGGTCTTCTTCGGTGATAATATTTTTGTATCCTTCAAAAAGTCCTGTCGATTGTGTAATTCGGCTCCCCGTAATAAACCCCCGCTCCTGATAAACTGAGACAAGTTTGTCGCCCTTATGTGGCTCTACATTGGATAACGAAGCAAATTTGCGAATTGGGCAATCTGGTAAGAAAATCAATGATAAGTCATTAGCGTGATCTGTAGCGACGACCGTGCTGTTTGAATACTTACGTCCTGCAATAAACACAATGGCTTGCTTCGTATCGCGAACAACATGTTCATTCGATAATACATGGCAATTTGAGACAGGAACTCCGCTTGAAGTACGCGTAAATTTATGATGAGTGGACTGAATAATGACTCCATTCCACTGACGGCTAATATGTGAACTACCTGCATATAATGCGGTAAAAGGCGCAACTAACAAAGATGATATAATCGCTGAAAATATCACTTTTTTAAGGCGCAACGTTGCTAATAAAACCATGCTTTCTCCCTACTAATCATTTCATTAAGGGTAGACAATAGTTGCTTAGCCGACTGAAATAGTCGTTCCGGTTTATTCCGATTAGTACTTATTATTTTGTTTATTTTTAGAGGTATTTGTATCGCAGGCAACCATTGAATACATTATTCTAATCTGCATGGCTTAAAGCGCATCAAGCTAAGCAGATACATATATCTTATAACAATCATGGTTTTTTGTTGTTGTATTTATCACGAATAGGTATAGAAAATTGGTTAATTTATGTACGATTTTCCCGACTTTTTTAATAAGTATCGTTTGTTTTTTAAGCAAGCCTTAAATGTTCCTCAGATAGCATCAGGTGTGAAGTTTTATATACAGCCCCTTATTGCGCTGTGAATTAGTCCTGAGAATAAAGGATTACCCTATTTTTACATCCTGAACGTATGGATGTACCCCTAAGTAGGTCTACTACTCTGTGATTAACTACGTCATAATCCAGATCTAGCAAAGAGGAGACAACATGTTAGGAACAGAAGCGGTCACCATCAATTGTCCTTATTGCGCAGAAGCGATCGAAATCGTAGTTGATTGCAGTGTAGATTATCAAGACTATATTGAAGACTGTTTTGTTTGTTGTCGTCCTATACAACTTAAAATCTCAGTCGATGCACAGGGCTATCCCTCAGTTATCGCACAAGACGAAAATCAGGGTTAGTTTATGGATTCAGCATTTTGGCACTCACGATGGGAAAACAAGCAGATCGGTTTTCACAGCGATTCATTTAATGTCCACTTAGAAAAATTCTGGAAGAGCTTAAGCGTTGCAAAAGGGGCTACCGTCTTCGTCCCACTGTGTGGCAAAACGCTGGATATGTTATGGCTGTTAAAAGAAGGCTATAAGGTTATTGGGGTTGAACTCAGTGAGATTGCGATTCAAGATTTTTTTTCGGAAAACAACCTTGACTATAAAACGTATGATGAAGGTGCTTTTCGTTATTATTCATCCGGCGACCTCACTATCTTACACGGTAACTTTTTCGATATTTCTGAACAAGAAATAGGGCAGTGTACAGCTTGTTACGACCGCGCCTCCTTAATCGCATTACCTCGTGAAATGCGTCAACGCTACGTAGACAAACTCAAGAAGTTCCACAAGATGGCTTCTCAACAGTTACTTGTGACACTGGAATACGATCAGAGTATCAAAAATGGACCACCATTTTCCGTGTCGATTGATGATGTTCATGCGCTTTATACTGATACCCATACAATAAAACTTAGTTACGAAACAGAAATTATTGACGAAATGATTGGTTTTCAGAAAGCTGGAGTAACATCGATTACAGAAAGAGTCTTTACAATCACATAGAACAAAAAGTGGGACTCACTATCACAAATTTCTTTTATGCCAAGATCTGCACCGTTTGCTAAATCAAATGTATGCGCCCTTTTGATTTTGCTATGATCTACATCGACTAGCATTAAAAAATAAGAATGATGTCTTTTCTTCTCATTCTTTGATGTTATTTTCACTATAAATCACAATAAGAGGAATAATCTGTGGCAAACGCTAAAATCGCAAAACTTGGCCCCTATGTTGAAGAATTAGATGAAGGTACATACTACTGGTGTACTTGTGGAGAGTCTGCCATGCAGCCATTTTGCGATGGTTCACATGCTGGAACTGAATTCACACCCATGGAATTTAAAATTACTGAGAAGAAAAAATATGGCTTATGTGGCTGTAAGCAGTCTAAAAATCAGCCATTCTGCGATG
>CACVAY010000030.1 GCA_902727985.1 uncultured Thiotrichaceae bacterium
TAAAACCCAACCTTTACTTCTTCCGTGATAGCCAAGGTAGAGAAATCGATATCCTACACAAATCAGGCAGAGACTTACTGGGCATTGAAATCAAATCCTCCAGCACCTGGAATGCATCCTTCAAGAAGGCGTTACAACATTTCTCTAAAAATCATCACACCTTAATAAAAAGCTATATCGCCTATAGCGGAGAAAACAAGGCGTTTAGTGATCACATTGAAGCGCTAAACTTCAGAGATATTTCAAGGATATTTAATTAATCGCCATCTATTTCAACTTTATACCTACAAAGACCCCTTTCCCGAATCTTAGTCACCAGTTCACCACATTGAAGAGTTCTAATACACATACGTTACTAGATGTTTAGATTCATGATTTTATCCATTACTGAGACCTTGAACAGGTAACCGTTCACGCCTAGTATCAAGAACTTAGCAATCAATGATTTACAATTTCAACCGTAAGTCTTTGATAAAACTTTTTTTGAGAGCCAAGTTGAATCAAATAGCTACGTAACTATTTGATTCTTTGCGTGAACGCTTACCTTGAACAGAATGGGGCTAAGTACTGCAAAAAAGTCAGCTTCCAATTACCTGTCATGAATGCTCTACCAGCCCCTAAAGTTTTCCACGAAAAGATTTTTAATAAGTTCATGGGATAAGCCCTATTAGGCGCTATAATAGATATTCATAGGGTACGTTATTTCCATCATTACAAGGTTGATATATGTTTTCTGAGCTGAGGAAGCCATTTTTAGTTGCCGCATTTATCACCTGTATTTTGAGTTTGTTATTACAAGTGGGTAGTGCCTTTGCTAGCACTGACGAGCCTCCTGGCTTGGCAATTCTTTATCTATCTTTAATGGAAATGTTGATTATTTTTTCATTGGGGCTGATGCTATTGAGTTTAATTATTGGGCCACGTGTACAGGGGCGTCTCCAAGGCATTCTGACTATTGTTTTTTCAATATTTATCATATCAATGGCAGCGGTTATGATTGTTAAGGCATTGGCTCAGCTGACAATGATGATTAGTCTACTTGTTGCAGCTCCTTTTGGTACGATTGTTTATCTTGGAACATATGGCTCTTTTGATACGGCAGTATCACAAGGTATATTGGGCTTATTGTTAGTGCTAAAGCTTGCTCTATTTGCTTTGTTGATTGCTGCGCATCAACGTTTTATACAAAACAAGGGGCTAATGCGCTTATTATTAATAAGTATTGGCTTGATCTTGCTAACTACCTTTCTACATACTATTGTTCCAGGCATCTTAGTCAGTATCACAGATGCGGTTGCAGCATTGATTGTTGCTATTTTAGCCTTGATTGGAGCAGTGATCTTTTTAGTCTTTTCTATTCCTCCTGTCTTAAAAGCCTTACGACTTGATCGCGCTTAGTCTGTTTTTCAGTGATCGATGGTAAAAGCACAAGGCGCATTGCCTGTTGCAATAATATTAAGGGTTGCACCTTGTTCGAGTACTTTCAGGGTTAATGATTTGTGTTCTGAATCAGGTAATAAATACCTCTCTTTGTTACTAGGTCTAACATGCCTTAGTGTCACGTTACAGATGCCTGAAGTATGTTTTAATGTAGGGACTGTTCTGACTATTGTGCCTTTCTCAGGCGGGAAATAAACAGAACAGGAATTTTGAGGAGCAACAACTAATATAGTTCGGTTATTGTCTTTCTGGATATGACAGTGGGACTTTTCTAATTGATACGATAATTCAGAAACTTCTATTTTCTTATCGCGCGCTAATAGTTTCGCCAAACCATTTTGGATTGAATAACCAATATCTTTTTTTATGCCATCCCCTCCCAACTGCAATAACAATATGCCGATGAAAATAGCTAAAATAGCAATGCCAATAAGAATATGTTTTTTGGTCATGATTTGTCATGTTTTACGTGAATAAGGATGATTCATAGCTATATTGAAGAATATAGGATTAATCATCAACAACTTACTGAAAAGGCTATTCTTCGTAATGGATTGTTGATGATTGAAACCTGTTACTATCTCTTTATGTCTATGTCTAGCGGTTGTATGACTCTATTTTCATTAAATGGAAAACGAATGAATTTTTTCTGAATAATGATTGATGAAGTCTTGTCATTGAAGTTGTTATCTACCAAACAAGAATCATCCTTATTTAAGACAAGCTTGCTTCCTTGAAAATTATCACCTTCATAAAGAGTCACGATATATCCATTGGTTTTTATTGCTGAGATGTCTTTATTATTAATACCTTTTCTTTTTAAATCAGCCAGTTTATATTTTCCTGCTTTGAGCTGTATTGCATAACCAGGGCGTCGCCGATCATCATGACAATGTTGGTAAACTGTTGCTTTAGGGCTTTCCCCTTTAGAGACGGTTAAGCTGAAGGTTTTCCCCTGTTGATAATGAACACCAGATTGAGGGGATTGTTTGGTGACAATATTTTTTGCCTTTGTTTCATGGTATAGATAAATAGTTTTAACTTTAAAACCAGAAGCTTCTAATTGTTTTTTTGCATGACTGAGCGTTAACCCAACAACATTTTTTACAGGCAATATACCAGGGCCTGTTGAGACATTTAAGGTAATTTCTGTCCCAAAAGGATGCATCCCTTTATTTGGGGTTTGTTTTATGACTTTCTCTTTTGCAATGCTGGGATGACTAGTTGATATGTCTATGACGTTGAAGCCTTTATTCTCCAAGGCTTTTTTTGCTTGATTAAAAGTAGAACCGACGACATTATCGACAGCGACCAAATTCGGACCTGTTGACACCGTTAGTTGGACTTGAGTGCTAAGGGGGTACGAACCTGTGTCAGGAGTTTGTGTGATAACCTGTTGTTTGGGAATGGTCGGATGACTACTTGATATCACTTCCACGTTGAATCCCTGAGCTTCCAGTGATGTTTGGGCATGCGTGATTAGTGTTCCCTTATAATTAGCAATAGCAACGGTTTGAGTTTCAGCGTCTCCATTTGACATTAACGCATAAATCACCCCACCAGCAACGCCAATGAACAATAACGTGCCTAAAATAATCCATAACCAAGGTTTGGGGTGCGTAGGCGGTGGCGGAGCTTCCTTCGCAGCAACCTCAAAATTGATCAGTGGGCCTTCGGTAAAATCTTCATCAGGGTTATCAACACCGATGAGAGTTAAACGGAAACCATATTTTCCTGCTGGCGCTTTTTCTGGTACGGCAACATTCACCGTATATTGTTGTGTTGCTCCTCGCGCAAAAATCTTTGGTGTGAATGCTTTTCCTGTTTCATCGGCATCATCATCACCTGGAGTAACCCAATCTCGTATCTCGGGTTGTTGTGTGACTAACTGAGCCTTTGCTGGCGTGATGGCATGATCACTGGCATTAAATACCGTGAAAATAATTTTTCCCTGGCCATTAGCATCAAGCTTAACAACTTGTTGGGTGGATGTAATTGAAAAAACATTGGAAGCCATATATTTACTCCAGAATTCGATAAGATATGGTTAGAAAAAGAAACCTGTAAATGATTGATACCTCTTTTTTAGTCAGAAAATATAACGCTCATTTACTGAAGTATAAATAACTCTAAACACCTTCCTCAAAAAGTTGACTCAGAGTGTCTCACAAGCCCCCTTCTATACATGGTTATATTAGCATAGATAATTACTAATGATTAAAAATCAGACATTGTAAAATCGCCATTGTTCATTCTAATAGCGCCAATAAATAAATCGTATTATCTAAATATAAGATCATAGGTAACAAAGGCTGATTTTTCATTGGTAATTATTTTATTTAACAGATTTTTGAGGTGTTTGCTTTCGATCGGGGCGATGACTTGAATATGAAAAAGTTTTGCTACTCCTTCAGTATTATGTAGTTGTTCTTCTATATGAAAACCATTCATGCCTGTTGCCAATTCCAACATCATGATGAGTCCTTTGGAGGTTCCTCGCCATTGTGCAATTTTTGCATAATGTTCAATGAGCTGTCTGAGCCGCCCTGATCCAGTCGGGAAACAGATTTTCTCTCCTTGATCTGTATAAGAATAGTATTGATCAAGCAGAAACCAGCTTCCTAAATAGGGTAAAAAGTTGGTAGGAGTGTGGTAAGGAGAAAAGTACTGATCTAGTTCCTCGACTATTTCCTCTTCTGGTTCATGAAACCAAGACATAAGCATGATCAGCGCCATTAATGGTTGACCCTCAATCGCCTGTTGTTGATAAACAGCGGGGAGTAAACGAAGTATCTCTTCAGCTTTCATGTTCTCGCTTTATTTCTATGTGATGATGACCAGAACAAAGCAACCAGGTTGATGGCAAGGTTACTTTATCGACAAAGGTTTGTTTTGAGGTGTTGGTGAAACGTTTTGCTGCATCCTCACTGCGATAAATCCCTTTTTCTTGGGTGGCGACGAGCACACAATCTGGATTATCAGGAGAGGTTGCAATGGCATTAATGATATGGAAACGCCCCATATCCCGCATAGGAAGGCCATTATTAACCGTAGAGCCAGTCCAGACCGGGGTTTGAGTATTGGTGTTTAGTTTGAGTACACCTGCACGGTGTGTGGCGGCATAAGCAACTGCTCCACTGATATGCAGATCATAGCAGCTCCCACCTTTCCATTGATTGGTATAATCCTGCCAGTGAATAGAGGTCATCTCTTCGGGGTGTAGTTCCAGTCGGGAACAGCCTGTTCCTTCATCATGCCCTCCAGCCGAGTATGCGCCCGCCCATAGAAATGTACGAGCATTTTCATGGTGAATAATCAGGACTCGAATATCTTTATTCGTTAACCCAACCGATGAGAAACTATTTTTTGCTCCCCCTTGATCTGAGAGATAAACACCTTTTTGACTTTTTGCAGCAACAGCGATGAAGACCTTCCCACGCACATCAGGAGAACTCGCAATGGCATAGTAACCTTGGTCTGAGGGTAGGTGACTCACTGCCAATGGGACAGGAGAAGTATTATGCATATACTCCAATTCATACAGGCCTTTATTGGTCGCTAATAACAATACAGCTTGTTTACCTCGCATGATCCAGGTCGCATCATTAATCTTGAACTGCATGGTGATATTTTGAATGTAGCTATCCCAAGATTCTCCACAGTCATCAGAAAAGTGTATGCGTGATGAATCCTGCTCAATTAAATTGGTGATGACTGCGATTAGCCCAGGTTTTTCTGTATGGGGGAATATAGCCGTTACAGTCTCGCCCTGAAAATGTGCAATTTGTTCCCATCCCTCGCCATTATCCATCGTGCGAAAAAGTTTGTCGTGACGATTAGTGAACCAAGTGTTCTTTTGGAATCTGTCAGCGGCTAACTCGGTGGACTGATTCACAGGTACCTCATCCACCACAAGTTGTACATGGTCAACCCAGCGTATACCAGGATCAGCCAGTAACACATCATAGATTTGTGAAATGTGCAGGCTTTTACCAAAAGGTAAACCAGATTTATTGTCACCTTGTGGTACTGGGGAAATACGTTCGTATAAACGTTGTTCAATGCGTTTCTGTGCGCTTTCAATGTTCTCATATTCTTGAGCAATGAGACGAGCCTCAACACGAATTGTTTTATATTGTGCCCAACTGACTTTACACGCTGTTCCCATCGGACGCCGTATATCCAGGGTTTGTTGCACGCTATCGATAGCGGTAGTGGTTTGTTGTTTGTGCATCTGTTCGCGTGTAATCAGTTGCACATTGTGTTTATCGCGGGGTAAATAGGGAACAAGAATCACTTCCACAGTGCCTGGTATAGCATGTTGCCATAGATCTGCGCTGGTAACGGCAATAGCACGTTCTACCTGACGACTGCTGTTCAGTGCAATTTGTTGGAAATCGCGGGCAGTCACTGCACGATTTAAGGCATGTAATTCAAAGGGGCCTCGGCGAATGGCATTATCCAGTGTTTCCTGATTTCGACCACCTGATGCTGCTTCCGGATTTGTGACAGTAATCCCTGCGATTGGGTCTTTTAAAATGGTCAGCGTGTTGGCTGCAACATTGCCTTTGACATTTCCACCACTGAAGTACCATAAGCGAATTTCTCGGCCTAAAGGAGGGATGGCAGCCAAGGTTTGCGGTATTTCACTCAGCGCACCATCTTCTTGCAATAACTGGACACTCGGTGCAAAAGAAATAGTGCCGTTTAAGCGATCCAGCATGCAGACATACGGTTTTCCTTCAGTATTGAAAAAATTATCGACAACCTCCCATAAATGGTAACTTTTTCCTCTATAGCTAATAACAGAGGCATCAGCTTCTAATTCATTCTCAGGGGTTTCAATACCAATTTTTATATCTTGTTGAATAAGGGTTGGTGAGGGAATGGGGATGTGTTGTGCGTGTGTGCTGAAGCCAGCCATACCATTACTGAGGCCTGCCAATTCCGCTTCTATCCATTTGCCTTGCGTAGCATAGCCTTCTATGTCTTTTTTACCAGACTGTAAATGAATGGCCTGCTCTAGGGTAAAAATCGGTGGCGCTTCATCACCGGTTGACTCGATAGTGACACGGGTACCTTGTGGAATATCAACCGGGAGGTCATCTTCATTATGACGGGTGAAACGGAGTTTGACACGGGCGGCGGCAGGTGGTTTTAGTTCAGTGCCCAATAATTTTAGAAACTCAACATAGGTTTTTTCGGGTAGACGGTTCACACGATACAGCATGTTTTCGGTCAGAAAAGCAAAGAGCTCTACCAATGTCATACCCGGATCAGCAGGATTAAAATTATTCCATTCTGGGCAGTTGGCTTGTATATATTGCACAGCCTCATCGACGAGTTGCTGAAAGGTACGATCGTCTAAATTAGGCGATGGAATAGGCATTAGACGGACTCTCCTTCCAAATGATAGAGGTAGTTGAGGTGATCATCTTCATAACTGGATTTGATACGGTACTTTAACTGTATTTCAAGTAGTTCTGGTTGATGTGGATGTGAAGTGGCATCAATATCCAATACATCAATACGAGGTTCCCAGAGTGCTAATGCCTGACTGACATAATGAATCGCGAGTCCTGCCGTTGTATCATCGTTTTTAGCGAAGACCAGTTTATCAAGCTTACAGCCGTATTCTGGTCTCATCACTCTTTCCCCTGGTGATGTTGACAACAGTATTTGGATGGATTGCTTAATCAATGCGGTATTACTCACCATGGCAGGTTTTCCCTGCGGGGTGATACATAAGCCATTCATTTGTTGTTGCTTATTGGTTTGGGAGAGAGTAAACGACCATCCATTGAGTTGATTCATGATGATTCCTCGACCAGTGACTGAGCAGGGTTTTTAACGGTATATTTGATGGTTCCGGGAGGCGTACCATCGGTTAGTCCTTTGAGGGTATCAATACAAACAGGTTTACCAGCAATAGAGACAAAGTCAGAATAGCCTTGTGTGGCCAGTAATGTTGTCGTGCAGGGTTTCATGCCTGCTGGCACATTTAAGTTGGGACAGAGTGCAATAGGTCTGCTTTCTGGGTCTGTGGCCACTAGCACAGGTACACCTTCAATCGAAACAAAATCCTGAGAAGGGCTATTCAGTACTTTGCCTCCATGTCCACATTTGATATCGGTCAGTGCTGTTAGCCATTTCATATCTTAACCCCTTATAAAATCGATTGTATTGCCTTGAATAACGATATTATTCTTAGGTGCTTGAATAGTGAGATCGGTTGCTGAGTGAATGATGGTTTGTGTAGGTGTAAACTGGATTTTGCTACCACTGGCATTACGTAATGTAACACTGTTGTTTTTTTCATCGAAACGCAAATATTGCCCCTTTGGCGTGAGAAAAGCATAACGGTTAATGATATCGCCACTCACAGATTTTGTATCAGGTAAGTCATCCATGCCATATAACCCACCAAGCACGACGGCATGGCTTGGGTCGTCAGATAAAGGTAAAAGTACTACCGAATCTCCGCAACTGGGGAGAGCCAATAGCCCTTTTTTCTTACCAGCTGCGACCTGAACAACATGCAACCAATCTGTCTCAACATCCTGATAGGTCGGTAAACTCACCTTAATCCGCCCTGCATGTTCAGGATCATCAACATTACTAACAATACCTATCGCCGTTTTGATAGTGCCCTGGGAGAGGGAGCCAAGCTCGGGCGGCGCTGTACTCAATTCTGAGATATAGCCATGTTCGGCATCAATGCAATGCAGAACGCGCGTCAGAAGATAGTTAGATTTTAAGGAGGGGGAAAACCCTTGTGTTGTCAGCTTGCGTCCTGGGTAATATTGGCTGCTTCCTTCTACAACCCCCCAAAACTGTTTTTCTCCTGTTTTACAGCGCTCCAAAACAGCTTGTGAAGTGTTTTCTGCTTGTGCTGTGCTAGTAACTGGATAGTCGATCAGACTTCGCTGTGCCTCATCAGAGAGACCGGTGCCAACTTTACCGGTTGTTTGCTGGAGTGCCGTCGTATTCCATCCTGTGGTCTGCACGCTTGGGCAATGATACTGGCTGTTTTGCGTGAACCTTGCTTCTCGAACCTCTTCATCTTTGTCAATGAGCAAAGGGGCACCTACCCCCTTAAGTGTGAATAAATACAACGTGTCCTCATGAACCTGAAAATAATAGCCTTGGGTATGGGCAAGCGCAGACAGCCAAGCCCAGTCAGCCTGCTGATATTGAATTTTCCAGTCCCATGCTGGTGGTGATTCGTCTGTATGAAAACGAAGTCCGATATCAGAGGCCCATTCTTTGGCTAATGCTTTAATATCGGTCTTTACATGTGCTCGCACGTGTTGGCGCATGCTTAACGTTTGTACAGCATCATGACCACGGATATGTAATAGCTCTTCACCTGATGCACCATACACATAATCAATGGCGGTAATTGTACCCATAAATAGACTGCTACGGTCGCCCTCAATAGAAACGGCTAAAGATTGACCCGTTTTGAGAGATATTTCATCCAAGGCCAGACCTATCTGATTATGCAGAATAATCTCACATTGCGCGGCACAAGAGAGGTATTGATTAATGCGAACACTCAGCAAATTGGCAAGCCTATCGGTGGGTAACGAGGCGTGATTAATGCTGATATCAATGTCAGCTAAGGTACGACGTGGATTATTTATATTCATCAAAACACCTCTATGGAATTTTCAATGCCAGGTTGCTCGGTAACTTCAGGGGATCTATCACGTCATTGGCATAGGCAATACGTCGCCAAAGGCTCGCATCTTGGTAGTAGTGATAGGCAACTTGATCCAGCCTTTCCGAATTACTGGTATATCGGTTTGAGGGCTGGCTTTTTCCTGTGTTATTTTTTTGAATAACGCTTTCTAAGTCATTTTCCTGCTGTTGTTGTTCGTCACTTTGTAATGTTTTTAGCTGTGCTTTTATGTGTTGCAGCTGTGTTAGTTTTTTATGGTGCTCAATGCTGTTGTCAACTGACCAGGCTTGCAATATTTTCAGGTCTTTTATTAGTATTTTAACCTCAGGTTTTTCCGGTAGTTCCAATATGTTACCGGTAATGTGTTCAATGTATTTTTTTGTATCTGCAACTTTATGTTCTGCCTGAGGTTGTGCGTATTTATTTTCGAGTTGCTGAGTCCGTGTTAATGCTTGCTCAAGTGGGGATTGTTGACGAATAAACCGAAACGATTCTGAGGCGGTTTGCAGGTACTGTATACCGTGAAGTATTGTATCCAGTAACCATCGCCCTTGTTTGACAACCTGTGTTTTCCCTTTTTCCCACGCTTTGGCCAGTAATGGGGGTAACTGTTTTAGTTGAGCATATAAAGGCTCTATTAAGTGCTCAATGGTTTTATGTGCGATGAGCTTCATCGCCTCAAATGCTGTTTTTAACGCTTTTTTAATATGTTGGTACGTGGTATCGATCGCACCTCCTAAAGAGTGCTGTGCTTTTTTAGCAAAGGGCTTGATCGCATTGTAAGCTTGTTGCATAAACTGAGTACCTGTCACCACCGCTTGTACTACTTTCTCCTTGAGTCGACGATAGGTTTCTTTACTCATTGCCCAAGCGGTTTTAGCTTGTTGTTTAAGCATATTCAGCAAGGGCTTCATGGTTTCCCAAGCTTTTGTCAAAACAGGATCGACATGTTTCTGATAAAGTGTCGCAACCCGCCTGGCAAAGGTATTCAGATGGTCTTTTACTCCACTGTATTGATCCAGCAGGAATGCTCCCGTTGCGTGGGAAACCAGTGTCAGCGTGTCTTGCAGGTTTTGCCAGGATGTTTTGAGTGAAGACTTTTTCTCATCAGAGTTGTCTTGACTCTCACTGGAAAAATCAAATGCGAGTGCTGTACGGAATTGATCTAAAAGGGCTTTGGCAGCGTCAAGTGAGTGGTTGATATGTATACCTAAGCCACTATCCAATAGCATTTTATCCACAAGCTCATCCAAAGACGGCTGTTTGTTAGCGGTTTCATTATCAGTCAGTGATGCAGGCAAGATACCACCACTTAAGCGATGGCTTTTTACCGTTTGCTGCGTGCTACTTTTTCCCTTTTGTGACGATGTATGGTTTTTGATATTAAGAGGTGCTGCTGTTGCCTTCTTTTTGAGGGGGACATCGACTTTACGAAAACGCAGACTAATCCATGAGCGCTGAGGAATGCCCGCAACTGTAAAGTGCTCCAAACGTTCCGCAAGATCCAGCACAACGCCTTTGACATTCATGCTTTTCCCCCAGATGAAACAAACGATAGCAGGGGTACGACGCTGATTATTGGGTTTTGTCAGATTCCAGAGTGGCTCAGTGAGTTTTCTAACATCTTTTGGTAATGGTTTGCTGCTTTGTAGGTTGATATCAAACAGTAGTTGCAATTCAATTTCGGTACTCCCTCCTCCCGTAAAGAGTAGCGGACTATCAGATAAACCAATCCCAGACAGTGTGCCATGCACCGATTGCACGTCGGTAATCCCAGAGTTGCGCTGCCACTGTAATTTCTCTGGGTTGAGCAAGCACTCAATCATTTCTCCAGAGTCTTCGACCAGAAAGGCTACACGATCCATGGGGGACTCCTTTGTGCATCTTCAAGATGTTTTTGGCGTTGTTGTTCCCGTAATAGCTGTATAGCCGAGGGCTGTGCTGGATGTGTCGTTCTTTTGGGTAAGACTGGCCAGTTTTTTTCGGCAACTGTTGAGGATTGATGAGAGACAGTTCTTAGCCCAGGTGTTATAACGGGGAAAGATGTATCTGATGTATTGTTTTCTGAAGCCGTTTCTTCCGTTGATGCTTTATGCCTGAATGGTAATACGTTAGGTCTATCTTGTACCAGAGCTTCATCAGCATACTCGACAGAGGTGATCACATTGCGTTCAGAATGTAGCGTGGCTTTAGGTTTTGCTCTCAAATGATTGACGTCACTAGCGTCTATTTGGGTATCTCCCCCCTGAGAGGTTATATCGTTAACAATAGGGTGTTGTAGAGTATGCGCTACTTTTGGAGTGCGCCTGTGAGTTGTTACGTCTTCCACTGTAGTCAGTATTTTTTTAGACCTTTTTGGGACGGACTGACTCGCCTGAATCTCGGATTCAGCGTGAGGTTGCTGCATCCCAGTTTGTTGGGAGTTGGTAACCTGACTCTGTGTTGTTTGTGGTGTCGTAGAAGGATGAGATAGAACAACAGTAGAACGCAGTCTTTTAAAAAAAGTGCCAAGAGAGAGCCTGGTTTGTGAAAATATTGCTGAGACATCACTGACAAAAGTATCTTTAGTCCGCATATCGCGTTCTTTATGCTCAACCATGGAGTCATTGGGATCGTCTGGCTTCATCGTATTATTGGATGAAACCCAGGCACTAGCGGGTATATGTCGTGTTTTCTCAAGCCAGTGCTTTGGTGGAGGGGGGGGAGAGAATGCACGTCTGTTATGAAACGACTGATTCTTTGTCGTGAATAAAGGGCTAGCATTGGTTTGAACCTGCTCATGTTTCGACACCCAGGCATCACCATAAGTCACCAAACGCATTAACAGCTTGATGACCCCCTTAACCAACACTACGGAAAACCGCCGGATCACAAACTACCCCCGTTCTCGTTTAATACCGTCATAAACCAAGGTCAACTTTTCGATGGCAATTTCTTTGCTGAGGCTATCAAGTGGAGCACCTTGCCACTCAGAAGGCCAAGCGCTCAATAAAGTCCAGCTCATGACTTCTTCATTGGTTTTGTCATTCAACATGCTGATTGAAATATCTTTACGTTGTACATCACCTTGAATGGTTTGCAGCATCCAGTCCCACAATTCAGTTGAGGAGGTCATGCCATAGCTTAAGGTAATTGCAGCGTATTCAACCGGGCCTGGTATGTGGCGAATGATCTGATTTTGCCCTGCTTCCCTATATTTAATCGGCGTGACTTTGACATCCAGACCACTGCACGCAACAAAATGAGCTTTACCCGTCGTGCCTGTGTCTACCGTAAAATTATAGGCGCGATATGGATCGTTATTAGACATGCTTTTTTCTCCCTAAATTTCAGCTTCGGTATCAGTACCTGCGCTACGTTGGCTAATTTTGAAAATAACGAATTCCGCCGGTTTAACGGGCGCTACACCAATAACAGCGGTTACTTGTCCGGCGTCAATGGCTTCGGGAGGATTGGTTTCTTCATCACACTTGACAAAAAAAGCCTCTTGTTCAGTCTTCCCCATGAGTGCACCATCTCGCCATAACAGCGTTAGGAAAGCGGCAATCTGGATACGAATTTTTCGCCAAAGTGTATGATCATTAGGTTGAAAAACAATCCATTCGGTATTTCTGGCAATAGATTCTTCAATCATATTGAATAATCGTCTGACATTGAGATAACGCCATTCGCTGCCTTTGGGAGCCAACGTTCTAGCTCCCCAGACTTTAATATTGCCATCAAAACTGCGAATACAGTTGATGCCAGACTGATTGAGGACTTCTTGTTCTGCACGCGTGACTAAATAATTGACATTACCTTCTCTGATGTAAACATTGGCAGGTGCTTTATGTACCCCGGGATTTGCATCGGTACTCGCCCAAATACCTGCAATATAACCCGCAGGTGGCGTTACGATAGCCTCACCTGAAATCGCATCTTTGGTCACAATCCAGGGAAAATAACAGGTGGCATTGCCATTTTTTGATTCACCTGGCCCCACACCTTCTGCCTTGTCTGAAGCCGTACTTGTGGGTGTTGGGCTGCTGTTCACCGCGCGCATAGTTAAACTGCGCATATTGGGAATGTCTTTTGGAGCATCAAGAATGGCAACTCGGTAAGCATAGGGTGCTTCACAATGACTTTTTAAGGCATCATAATCAGAGGCAGAGGTAAAGCCTGCTGCAGCCACCATGGCAATTTCGTCAATCCTGGCAAGTTGTTCCAAACCTTTTTCCAAACGGTTATCGCCAGGAGCTGAGCTACTATTGCCAATATTGACCACAAAACAGCGTGATCCACCTTGGAGGAAAAATGCATAAACGGATTGTGAGAGGAGCGTACCTTTTTGAGCACTGCCAACAAATTCTGTTTTGAAGCTCTCCCAGTTATTGACCTCAATGGCTTCATTAAGATGAGCTTTGGTATTTGGCGCTTCGCCTAAAAATGCAGCGGTACTCGTACCCACCCGTTCAATAGGACCCGCCCCCAGTGGAACCTCTTCCACATAGACACCAGGTGCCAGATAATTCGGCATGGTATATCCTCCTTTTTCGTTTTAATCCAGTTGTTGTGTATCAATAATCAATTCCTTCACAGGTTTAGCTGGTTTTTGAGGTTTTGATTGTGTGTATAGTATTTCGATAATAAAGCTCGGTATGGGGGGGATATGCATAGCTGTCCAGAAATCATAAGGCAGCATTTCCTGGCTAATATCAAATAAGTCTGTCTGAGAAGCCGCAATAAAAAGGTCACCCAATAATCGGTGAGACTCCTGATCATCACCCCCGTGAACTGTCACTAAATAGCGTAATAATGTTTGGTACTCATTTCTATTATGAGTGCTGCGTAGCGTCGATTCCTGTAGTTGAAACAAATAAAGGCTGACCCATGGGGAGTCAGAATCAGAGAGCGCGCCTGGCCTTGACAGAGAGACTGTCGGCCCATTCAGAACAGTATTTGCCCATTCACTGAGTTGAAGGCTGATACGATCAAAAGACATCCCTATTTTCCCCTTCGCTTTGCTTAACTATAGTTCAATATTGTGGGAAATGTGGGATGTCTGCTGAGAAATATTATTTTTCTTTAAGAGGGAGTAAAAGCGAGAGCTTCCCACATAGTAAGCGTTACCAAACACCTTACTGACGAGGAAACTTTCATGAAGAAGAGTATAACCGTTGCATTTGATGCCATGACAGGACGATTCAAAAATGGAAAATCAGGGCTTGCCGAGAAAGGCTTGGAGTTTATCAAACTCTGGAAGATGATGATCAAATGAATCTAAACAGCTAACAACCCTCTTCCACCCTGATAAGAAAATCTTTAATGTCAGCAGTTTAGAGACTTTCTATTTGAGAACGCAAATCTTTAACTTTTGCACATAAGTATTTCTCCATATGCTCAATGTCATCAAGAATTACTTTCTTCTGTTCCGCCACATCACCAGAATGCTTAACAATCTGATCTAGCTCGGCAATTGCCGCTTGCAGTATAGGAGAAATTTCTTGTTCGTCTGTATATTTTGATTTACCACTGTCAGAGATAATCGTTTTATGCGATCGCCCAAAGGTGAATTTTTTACTGGCAGGTAAAAACGAGCCTTTTGCTCTTTTATCATAAACCCTTAGGACATCATCCTTGTCCTCCTGCCTTAAGGTATAGCGTGTAATTTCAGCAGGGCAACTTATGCCCATGGTTTTTAAGGGTGAATCAGGCATACATTCTTCGTTATTCGATTTTTTTTCACTGGATTTATCTAGATCTGACTTTCTCATTGCTATTACCTCATCTAGGTATTGTTTTGCCAAGGGGGAAGCCCTAAAAACAGCCGCGAGACGTTCAAGGACGAAACAAACGGAATGCAGAAGCCACCATGTACATGAGGATACATGAGTATTTCAGCTACCGCTTAACCAAGTCATTGAAGTTCGCAGCAGATTCTTAGAGGTTTCCAAAATGCTAGTTATCCATAAGATCTCGCTTCCAAGGTGGATTCGCGCCGGCTTGTTTGACTGTGTATCCCGCGATTTTTGAGCCATATTCAACAGCAGCTCGTAAAGTATATTTATCAAGCTCCTTGAGACCTTGTTTCGATAACACTCCGGATGCACGCAGACTTGAGAGAAAACCGGCATTGTAGGTATCTCCTGCACCAACCGTGTCAACCACTTTAACGGGAGTGGCAGGAACAATGACGTCCTCCGATCGCGTAATAGACCGAGAACCTTCGCTACCCATGGTGAGCGTTACAACGGAAGCACCTCCTTCTATCCAGTTATGGGCGACTTGCCCGAACCTTCTGCCTGGCTCCATCCAGTCCAGATCTTCCTCTGATACTTTAATGATGTCGCTCATGGCAATCATGCGGCGAAGCCGGTTTCGGTATGCTGATTCATTAGTAATGAATCCGGGGCGGATATTGGGATCAAGAGAAATCACTGCGATCCTGCTCATGCGACGCATCAGTTCTTCGAAAGTTGAACCACAGGGCTCCGAGATCAGACTGATGGCACCAAAATGAAAGGTTTGAACACCCCCAGAAAGGTCGGGGATCGCCTCAGTAGAAAGCATACGTATCGCAGAGTTTTCATCAAGAAAACTATATTTGGCAATACCTTCTTTCAGGGTGACAAATGCTAAAGTGGTGGGGTTTGGGCTACGTGCACAATAGGCTGTACTTACGCCAGAATCTTCGAGATGGGAGATCAGCTCCTGTCCAAACATATCCGTGGACAGTCCTGAGAAAAAGCCAGTCTCCTCCCCTAACCTGCCCAATGCAATCGCGGTGTTATACAAAGCTCCCCCAGGGACGGGCAAATACGCTATCTTGCCATCCTCAAGCTGCTGGGGAAGCATATCCATTAAAGCCTCACCACAACAGATAATCATGCTATAACCTTCTCATTGGTGTAATTCTTCAGCGTTGCTTTTGTGCCATGCTTCCACAATGAATCCAGAGCAATGGAAAACTCCTCAATGAGTTGTTCGTTACTGCCCATGGGGCCAAATATATCGATCATGCCAAGAAAAGCCCCTGGCTCTGTCTTTGCCAGAAGTGCATTTTTCTGCAAACGCTCTGCATTTTCGTCATCAATACACAAAGATTTTCCACTTTCATCGGTACCTGCGCAGTAGCGACACCATAAAGCCAGTTCTAACGCTAAACCGGGAACAGGCAATCCTTGCTCCAGACGATCCGACAAAGTTGGAAAAATAAATTTGGGCTGACGATTGGATCCGTCCTGGCATAGGCGAGGAATCGTGTCGCCAATCCCTGCATTAGAAAAACGCTCAAGGGTTTGCTTTAAATACTGGTGAAGATCAACACCAGGAACTGCTGACACGGTTGGAATGATCTCCTGCTTTTCCAGCTTTTCAACAAAAGCCCTGATCACAGGCGTTTCAATCGCCTCATGGGCATATTCAATACCGAGTAGCGCTGCAGCATAAGCCAGTGATGCATGCCCACCATTGAGGATGCGCAATTTCATCAGTTCGTATGGAGCGACGTCCTGCACAAACTCCACTCCGACTTTCTCAAGCGCGGGTCGACCTTGAGGGAAATTATCTTCAAGCACCCATTGGCGAAAAGGTTCGCAAACTACAACAC
Organism: uncultured Thiotrichaceae bacterium; assembly: GCA_902727985.1. Taxonomy (GTDB): domain Bacteria; phylum Pseudomonadota; class Gammaproteobacteria; order Thiotrichales; family Thiotrichaceae; genus HyVt-477. The sequence goes on from CACVAY010000030.1 coordinate 16,713, forward strand.
TGGGATCTTCGATCCCAAACCTGTCAACCGCCATCTGCCGTTCACGGTCGCCCGTAGCTGGGGTGATGCAGTCAACCATACCATTCGGAAAAGCCACATTATCAGCAATCCAATCGGCAAACTCAGAATTCATCATGTTTGCCAGACCAATAACAGTACGCTTGGTAACCTCTCCATTATGGGGAAGGTTATCACAGGACATTATCGTAAAAGGCTGAATGTTTTGAGAAAAACGAATCTGCAACGCGGCAACAATCGCACCAAACACAGTTTTCGGTGTATCTGAATTTTTAACATCAAATTGAATGTCTGGATGATCAGCATTGAACCCTCCCGTTTTCGGATCAACGAAATAACCACCTTCGGTCACCGTCATGGAGACGATACGAATTTCCGGCTTGCACAACGCTGCGATCAAACCCAGGTTTGAGACCTCGGCAAAATCGATCATTGCACCACAGACCCTAGCAGTATAGCCTTCTGGGTCTAGTTCAATAATCGTGCTTAACCAATCCTGGCACTTCAGTTGCTCCCGCTTTTCCGCATCATAGGGCATGATACCAGCCCCTACGATACCCCAATCATGATCGTGGCTCTTGTTGAACAAACGTTCCAGATAGACAGCCTGATGTGCTCGATGGAAATTACCCACGCCGATATGAAGAATTCCGGGCGTTAAAGCCCTTCGGTCATAACTGGGTACAGCGACTGTTTCTGGCAGTTCATTAATATTTTTTTGACTGAGTCTTACCGTCATAATTAGTTCATCCAGTTTCTGCCATCAACGTTATAGATTTGTGAGACGACAAGCTTACTTTCTAGACACCCAACCTTAGCAATCCCACGCACAGCACCTGCAATCAGTGCAGACTTATTTTTTAATCGCATCATTTAATTGCCAGCCCGTTTTCGTCAAACCGATAGATATTTTCAGGCTCTGCCGAGAGATAAACAACATCACCATGATGAAACTCAGCATTGCCCACCGTCCGAACTGTAAATTGCTCTCCCCCCTCCAGAGTGACGTAGAGGAAAGTATCAGACCCTAGGTGTTCTGCTACACCAACAACGCCTTTCCATGGGCCACTTTCACGGGAAAAACGTAAATGCTCCGGACGAACCCCAATGGTATGTGCTTGATATTTGCTTGCTGCTTCGCCATCGATAAAATTCATTTTTGGTGAACCGATAAAACTCGCCACAAACTTGTTGGCAGGCTGGCGGTAAAGTTCGAGTGGCGAACCAACCTGTTCAATAACTCCCGCTCTGAGAACCACAATCTTGTCAGCCATCGTCATGGCTTCAACCTGATCATGGGTAACATAAACCATGGTGGTTTTCAGGTTCTGATGCAGCTCTGAAATTTCCAGACGCATATTGACACGAAGCGCCGCATCCAGATTTGATAGCGGCTCATCAAACAAGAAAGCCTTTGGCTCCCTCACAATCGCACGACCTATAGCGACACGTTGACGCTGCCCACCCGATAACTGTCCAGGTCGTCGATCAATGTAGCTCGCCAAGTTGAGGACTTCTGCGGCTTTATTGACTTTACGATCAATCTCGGCCTGATCCAATTTCGCCATCTTCAGCGGAAATGCAATATTCTTGCGCACCGACATATGCGGATACAAGGCGTAAGATTGAAACACCATGGCCAGACCGCGTCTGGCTGGGCGAATTTCTGTTGCGTCCTGACCATCGATTGAAATGGTTCCGGATGTAACATCTTCCAATCCTGCAATTAAGCGAAGCAACGTAGATTTGCCACAACCCGAAGGGCCGACAAAAACCACAAATTCTCCTTCGTTAATATCCAAGTTAAGCGGTGGAATAACCTCGACGGTTCCAAAGCTTTTTGAGACGTTTTCTAGTTTTATACTTCCCATAATCTGCTCCTATTTCACAGCGCCAAAGGTGAGACCGCGTACTAATTGTTTTTGACTGAACCAACCCATGATAAGAATGGGCGCAATGGCCATGGTCGAAGCGGCAGAGAGTTTTGCGTAAAAAAGTCCTTCTGGACTGGAGTAACTGGCTATAAATGCAGTAAGTGGTGCAGCTTTTGCAGCTGTGAGACTCAACGTCCAAAACGCCTCATTCCAGGCCAGAATAATATTTAAAAGCATCGTCGAGGCAATGCCAGGTAACGCCATCGGTGTAAGAACGTGAATGATCTCAGACCATAACGTAGCCCCATCCATACGGGCTGCTTCTAATATCTCACCCGGAATTTCCTTAAAGTAGGTATAGAGCATCCAGACGATAATCGGCAGATTGATCAAGGTGAGTACGATTACCAGACCTGTCAGCGTATCCAACAACCCCGTATCCCGAAAAATCAAGAAGATGGGGATAAGCACACCAACCGGAGGAAGCATCTTGGTAGATAACATCCACATGAGTATATTTTTGGTGTTCTTGGCCGGCACGAATGCCATGGCCCAGGCAGCAGGGATCGCGATCAATAAACCCAGCACAGTGGAACCTAGAGAAATAACGACTGAATTCCAGAAATGTCGAAAGTAATTCGAACGCTCCTGAACCTCTGTGTAATTTTCCAGAGTCCAGTCAAAGCTGAGAAACAGGGGGGGTGATGCAATAGCATCAGCCTCTGTTTTAAAACTGGTCAGAATAGTCCAGAGGATGGGGAAAAAAATCAGCAATCCCACACTCCAGGCCAATAAGGTCATTAGCAGTTTTCGGTAATCTGTTTTATTGCTTAACATGCTCAGGTCTCCAGGTTTTTACCGATCATGCGCATCAAAAAGAACGCTACGATGTTTGCAAGAATGACGGCAACAATGCCCCCCGCTGATCCACCACCCACATCGAACTGTAGTAGCGACTGGGCATAAACCAGATAAGTAATATTGGTCGATGCGTAACCCGGCCCGCCATTGGTCGTCACCAGAATCTCTGCGAAGATTGACAGCAGGAAGATGGTTTGAATCAAGATAACAACGGTAATCGCTCGAGACATGTGGGGTAGCGTGATATGAAAGAAGCGGTTGAACTTGCGGGCACCATCCATCTTTGCAGCTTCTAACTGCTCCTGATCGAGTGATTGCAATGCTGTAAGCATGATCAGGGTGGCAAAAGGAAGCCATTGCCAGGCAACGATCATAATGATCGAAAACAGCGGAGCATGTGCGAAGAAGTCAAAAGGTGCGAATCCCAGAGCTTTAGCTGCATGAGCAAATAAGCCATTTACCGGATTCATAAACATATTCTTCCAGACCAAGGCAGATACCGTTGGCATAACGAAGAAAGGTGCTATCACCAGAATTCGTACAATACCTTGTCCCCACATCGGCTGATCGAGCAAAAGTGCCAGACCAATACCACCGACAATTGTAATGAGCAAAACCCCACCAACGAGTAGTAGTGTGTTCCCCAGCGCGGCGAAGAACGCTGGATCAGTGAGGAAATATTCATAATTGGTAAAACCAATCCATTCCTCCATTCCTGGTGATAACAAATTGTAATTGAGGAAAGAGAAATAGATAGTCATCGACAGCGGTATGATCATCCAGCCGAGCAGTAGAAGCACTGCTGGTGAAATCATGAACCGTGCAGCAACACGTGAATGATCAGTAGCCATGATGAAGCTCCTTGCAATAAAAAAGTGGGGGTAATTATCTGCCTGCCCTCGAGAAGGAGCGCTACCTTGATAGTCGCTCCGAGGAGGGTAAAACTACTTGATATAACCTGCTTTTTTCATCGCACGCTCAGTAATTCTCTGTGCATTCGTCAATGCCTGATCAACAGTACTATTACCGGCAAGAGCTGCTGAGAACTGTTGCCCCACTGTTGTCGCAATCCCCTGAAATTCAGGTATAGCAACAAACTGAACACCAACATAAGGAACGGGGTCGACGGTTGGTTTAGTAGGATCAGCAATATTGATGCTGTCGAGCGTCATTTTTGCGAAAGGAACTTTTGCATACTCGGGATTTGCGTAAAGTGAAGCTCGAGTACCTGGAGGAACATTCGCCCAACCTTCTTTAGAGGCGACAAGCTCCAGATATTCTTTAGATGTTGCCCAAGCAACAAACTTCTTTGCACTTTCAGACTTTTCGGTGCCAGCAGGAATAGCTAAGCTCCAAGCCCAAAGCCAGTTACCACGCTTACCAAGACCAGCATCAGGCGCTAAAGAAAAACCTACTTTATCAGCAACCTGGCTATCTTTCGGGTTAGTAACAAATGAAGCTGCAACGGTGGCATCAATCCACATACCGCATTTACCAGACTGGAATAAAGCAAGGTTCTCATTAAAACCGTTTGAAGATGCGCCAGGAGGGCCTGTCTCATTCATCAGATCAACATAGAAACTAAGCGTTTTCTTCCAGGCTGCACTGTCAAACTGCGGTTTCCAGTCCATATCGAACCACTTCGCACCAAAGGAATTAGCTGTCGCAGTAAGGAATGCCATATTCTCGCCCCAGCCAGCCTTGCCACGTAAGCAGATACCATAGGTTTCGTTCTTCTTGTCGGTCATGGCACGCGCTGCTTTGGCAATGAAGTCCCAAGTAGGCGCTTCAGGCATTTCCAAACCAGCCTTTTCCATTAAATCCTTGCGATACATAACCATTGAGCTTTCGCCATAAAAAGGTGCCGCATACAACTTGTCATCAACCGTCAAACCACCACGTATAGCGGGAAGAATATCATCAACATCGTATGATTCTGGTAAGTCATTAAGTGGCACCAGCCATCCTTTCTTCCCCCAAATTGGTACTTCATAAGTACCGATAGTCATCACATCATACTGACCACCTTTGGTGGCCACATCGGTGGTGACGCGCTGGCGAAGTATATTCTCTTCCAGAGTTACCCACTCAAGTTCTATTCCAGGATGTTTAGCGGCGAAATCATCAGTCAACTTTTGCATACGAACCATATCGCCGTTATTAACTGTCGCAATAGTGAGTTTGTCTGCAACTGCAGAAGTTGTGAACATGGAAGCTATAACCGTTGCACTTGCAATGGCACGGGTAAGATATTTCATTGTTTCCTCCTAACTCGAAATATTTATTATCGAATAATTGCAACAACACTGGGCAATTGCCCATATCTTCACACCAAGACTTGCTTTATGTCAATAAAAATAATTAAACAGACTATGGAACAGAATAAAAAAAGCAGGCTCAAAAAGACAACTCTGGACACACAGAAGCCTTAGAAAAAACTTCCTTAAGCTACTGTTGCATTTATATAATAGTCTATCTAACCAGCTTCGTGGTTTGGCATTGATCTACGCGAAAAACCGAATCAAATTTAATTCAGCCGGAGTGGAAGGTCATCGAAAAAGTGGTATGAAAGAAAATGAACGTTCATCAGGTGATCAGTGCTTTTGCTGTGGCTTCGTCAGTAATCAGTCCACTAATCCATTGACCGGCAAGTGCACCTCGGATGGCTTGTAGTTTGTTATTGCCACGCGCAACACCAATGACAGGGTAGCTGGGAGGCTGACTGAGTGGCACACTTGCCACTCGGGAATTTGTTAGCCCATCAATGAGCACACCATCTTTGTCAAAGGCCCAGCCAACAATCTCACCAACAGCTCCGGCAGAAATCAATCCATTCAACTCTTTTTGGGTAATAAAACCATCAGTCAACAAGGGGGGAGAATCATTGATTTCACCAATACCTATGAATGCAATATCGGCAGACTGTGCCAATTCAATATTGCTCTGAATCGGCTTTTGCGCACAGATAATATCGCGCTCCTTGCTGGATGTAGCTACGACGGGAACCGCCATCGGATGATGGGGTGCTTTGATAATGTCGCCAATGCGCATAATAACATCGTTGAAACTGGCTGAACCATCAGGTGCTAGAGTGCCAACTAGAGAAACCACTTTGTGCTGAGGGCAATTCATAGGGGGTAGCTTTTTTACGGCTTCACGAATCTCACGACCTGTACCGAGCGCCATCACAATTGAAGACTCAGTCTTAAAATACCGTTCCATGCGTGTAGCGGCAACCTCAGCAATGCCCAATGCAGGATCTTCTGAGGTTGGATCGGATAATGTCACCTTACAAAAACTCAAGCCATATTGATCTTTTATTTGCTGGGCTAGCTCCATGCAACTTGCAACAGGATGATCCAACCTGAACTTGATCAGGTTTTCCTGCATAGCGAGGGAAATAAGACGCTGTACGGATTGACGAGAAATACACATTTTTTTTGCAATCTCATCCTGACTATTCCGTGCAACATAGTAGAGCCAAGCAGCACGTGCCGCATCATCAAGACGCATTCGTTTTTTTTCATCACGCTTTGCCATACATTTCCAACCTAAATAATCCCAATCAACCGCGAACTATACTATCAGATGCTTACATAGGATAGTTTCAAAACGAAACCAATTCGTAGCTACTCCCCCCCCCCTTACAAAAGATATTCATCTACGAAATGCTTAAAATATAATCTACTCGTCTCATCATTCAGATGAGAGCAGGTCAAGATCACACATTTTTTAGCATTAAAATAAAAACAAATAAAAACCATACTTATTATTTACTTATAGTTATTTTAATTTCCCTGTCAAAGATTATCTCATACCCCAAGATGGTTTTTGCCTCCCCCTCATACTTGACTTTTATCACCTTTAGTGAGTAAATGCCCCTGTGCTGGGCGTTTGCTCACTAATGAGAAAGCCTACATATCATGACGCAGTAATTGCTGTGAAACATGATTTCTAATGCTTGTACCGATGGAGGAGTCTTAAGCATGAACATTGATTTAAAAAAAGGTGGTTTATTCTTTCTTGCTGCATTTTGTTCCGCGACCGCGTGTGCTGAAATCGAACATGATTTTGGATCACATGGCTATTTCCGAATAGGAACTGGCTTGTCTGATGGCGACGCATCTCAAGAGACATTCAAGGCGCCAGGTGCTGGTTCCAAATATCGTCTCGGCAATGAAAGCGACAACTACATCGAGTTAGATTTATACGACACGATGAGTCTGTCTCCTGATGGAGCCAAAATTCATGTGGAGTCTATGGCTGTTATTAATGACAATGCCGAAGGTAAGTTCGACTTTAATGAAATCAGTCAATTGTATGCAGAGGCAAGTAACTTTACTTCTGCGCTGGGTGATCCCAAGGTGTGGATAGGCAGACGTTATTATGATCGCCATGACATCCATATCAATGACTTTTTCTTTCTGAACACACTGCAAGGTTATGATGGTGGTGGCATCAGCGATATAGATATGGGTTCAGGTAAACTCGCTCTAGCCATTGGCCGGAAAAATGCTGATGATGACGCAGCCACCGCATTCGATGAAAGCTCTCTTGCCCAAACTCGGTTGGATGCCCGCTATTCAGATATTAAAGTCAACAACAATGGCGCTCTAACACTGTGGGGCACACGCGACACAAGTGCGGGTGATAAAGCCAATAATATTGAAGAACTCGACGGCTTTGCGGTCGGTGTGATGCATACCCAAAAAGAGTTCTATGGTGGCTTTAATAAATTCATGGTTCAGTACGGTAAAGGACTTGGGCGACATGCCGGTAAAGGTGGTCTTGATGCGGCAACGGGTAAAGTCACAACAGCTGCAAATGCAAGTAATTTTGATGATGCAAATACCTTTCGTATTGTCAACTCTAACGTCATAGAGCCGAGTCCAAACTGGGGCATGATGACATCAGTGGTCTATGAAGATATTGACTCCAGAGACTTTGATGGCACAGATCAAACCTGGTTGAGCCTGGGAGCTCGCCCAATGTGGTTCGTTAATAAGAATTTCCGAGTGCCCTTGGAATTAGGTTTCGACACGGTTAAGGATAATGCCAATGGAACAGATGGCTCTGTCGTCAAAGCAACACTTGCAGCCGAATTAGCGCTTGATCGCGGCTTTTGGGAACGTCCAGTATTACGCGCCTATACTACCCATGCTAAGTGGTCAGATGATTTTAAAGGTCAAGTTGGCGGTGAAACCTATGCAAATGATACGAGTGGTTGGACGGTGGGACTACAAGCTGAAACTTGGTGGTAACTCGCAGCAACCATTTTCAATAGGCTAGCGTGCATTTTACGGTTTCTGAATCACCTACCACCGGCCCCATGCCGGTGGTTTCATGTTACACCTAAAGGACCGAATTAACGTTTTTATACATTAGCCAGCACTCTCAAATGTGTAAACAAATCACTCGCAAGCATTCCACGCTCCCCCTTCTCTGTTGCCAGATCAGCAGCCTGTGCATGTAACTGTGTTGCCAACATAGCGGCATCATAAAGTGATAAACCCTGTGCAAGTAGAGAGGCAATCACCCCTGTAAGCACATCCCCCATACCGCCGCTTGCCATACCAGGATTTCCTGCTGTGCAAACAGCCGTTTGCTGACCATCAGACACTAAACTACCTGCACCTTTTAATACGCAAACCCCACCCCATTTCTTGCAAAGCTTCTCGACGCTTTGGTAACGATCGTTTTCAATCTCTGCGGTTTCTGTGGCTAGCAGTCTTGCGGCTTCTGCTGGGTGTGGGGTGAGTATCCAGTTCTGCTTTGAAATAGACAAGGTAGATAATAGATTGAGAGCATCAGCATCTAGCACCATGGGCTTATCAGATTCAAGCACAACAGTAAGCAATTCTTGAGACCACGCTGTTTTTCCTAAACCGGGGCCAATAGCGATGACACTCGCCTTTTCTAATAGAGGCAATAAATCTTCAGCCTGCTGTATGCCTGAGACCATCAACTCAGGTCTGGTGATATTCACATAATCAGCATGTGCAGGATGTGTTGCAACAGACACCAACCCCGCTCCTGTGCGCAAACAGGCTTCTCCTGCCAAGCGGATCGCCCCACTCATGCCTTGTGTTCCACCAATCAATAAGGCATGTCCGTGTGAGCCTTTATGGCCACAACGTGCTCTGCGCTTGAGTAATTGCTTTGATAGATTATCTGGAATAATACCTTTAGGAGTAGTATCTGTGGATGCCTCGTGTAATTGTTGATAGACCTCATCTGATACGTTGAGATCATCAAATTTCAGATCACCAACAAAGTCTCTTGCCTGCCCTGTAACCAAGCCACACTTCACTCCAATATAGGTAACGGTTAGATCGGCTTTGACTGCCGTTCCTAATACACGACCTGTATCGGCATTTAGCCCTGATGGAATATCAACCGCAACGACCTGCGCTTTACTTCTGTTAATACCATCAATAGCAGCAGCCCAATCCCCTTCAACCTTACGCGTTAGTCCTGTACCAAAAATGGCATCAACAATAATATCCACATCAAGTAATCGCTCAGCATAGGCAGAGACTTCTGAGCCACTTGCTAGATAATCTTCTCGCGCTATTCGCGCATCTCCGCGAATTGATTGTGCATTACCTAATTGAATGAGGTTCACCTGCAAGCCTGCTTGCACAGCTAAGGTTGCAATCACATAACCATCACCACCGTTATTACCCATGCCACACACAATGCATATGGATTTAGTGGCTGGATACACTTCTCGCATCAGATCAAATGTTGCTTGCCCTGCTCGCTTCATTAACACGTAACCTGGAATACCGAACTCCTCGATCGCTAAACGATCAAGCTCTCGAGTTTGTTCAGCAGTGTAAAGTCTATTGGAGCGTGGCATTTTCATTGATGGTTTTTTACCAGGAAATGAGTACAGGAGCCGCAGACTAGTCTGCGAAGATTATCGAGTCCTTACCCCGCAGCTTAAGCTACGGCTCCTTTGAGTGTACTAAAGCTTTGCCTTGTTTTGGAAAACATCACTCCATCAACCTTAGCATGCGATATACTTCACGCACTTCAAACACCACGACATCACGGATATGGACGAACTCCTCGATATTATGCAGCGCTTACGCGACCCGCAATCTGGCTGCCCCTGGGATCAAAAACAGACTTTAGAAAGCATCTTTCCTTTTACTTTAGAAGAGGTTTATGAGGTTGGAGACGCCATTGATCGTGATGATACGCAAGATTTACGTAAAGAATTAGGGGATTTGCTTTTTCAGATTGTGTTTTACGCACAGATTGCCAAAGAAAAAGGTGATTTTGAATTTGCGGATGTAGTAAATGCTATTTGCGAGAAGATGATACGCCGTCATCCACATGTCTTCTCTGATGTGGTTTATGCCAATGAAGCTGAGCAGAAAGCCGCTTGGCATCGTATCAAGGCCGAGGAACGTGCTGAAACCCCCTCTCAAGCGGCTGCTAATGATGATTTCTTTGCGGATATTCCGAAGACCTTAACTAGCCTTCAACAAAGCCAAAAGATATTAAAAAAGGCAAGTACAGTTGGTTTTGATTGGAACGATTGGCGTCCTATCATCGACAAGATCCAAGAAGAACTGGATGAAATCATCGAAGCCGTCGAAAACAAAGAATCCCAGCAACGTATTGAAGAAGAAGTCGGCGATCTCTTTATCGCGTCAACCAATTTAGCACGTCATCTCAATGTCGATGCAGAAAATGCCACACGAAAAGCGGGCAACAAATTCGCAAAACGCTTCAATCGTATGCAAGAGCTAACCCAAGCGCTTTATCCCGATGTTGAAGAGCATACGCTTGAGCATATGGATCATGCATGGGAAGCAGTAAAGGAAGAAGAGCGTTCATGAATATCTATGATGCTGCATTCTCCGCATTGATGGAGCAAGATCCTAGACTCAAAAAGAAAAAAGCCCAGCAGCTCTATACGGATTGGCAAGCACGTAAATACACGCGTGATGCAGCTAAGCCTGTTGAGCAGATTATTGTACCAGGCCGTCCTGAGAAACCAGAACTGGTAAGCCCACAGCACGTCAAACAGCGTAAATTAACCAGTGAGATAGGCCTTGCAACCTTAATCCATGCCATTGCACACATCGAATTCAACGCCATTAATTTAGCTCTCGATGCTGTGTATCGGTTCCGCAAAATGCCCGATCAGTACTATACCGACTGGTTACAGGTCGCTTCCGAAGAAGCCTATCATTTCTCAATGTTGAGCGAACGCCTGCAAGCACTTGGATATGATTATGGCGACATGCCTGCGCATAATGGTTTGTGGGAAATGTGCATCCAAACCGATACGGACGTTATGATTCGTATGGCACTTGTGCCCCGCGTGTTAGAAGCTCGCGGTTTAGATGTCACTCCCGCAATGATGAAAAAACTCACTTCCGCAGGTGACCATAAAACGGTATCCATATTAAACATTATTCTACGTGATGAAATTGGGCATGTACGCATTGGTTCACACTGGTTCAAACATTGCTGTGCAGAACGAGACCTTGAGCCTCTAGCGACCTTTAGGCAGCTATTAATCGACCACATGAATGGCTCGTTACGCGGCCCTTTTTACAAAGAAGCTCGTTTACAAGCGGGTTTTACTGAAGAAGAAATGCACGAACTAGAGAAAATGTTGTCATAAAGTATCACTGCGCTTAGCTAGGCCTTGCGAATATAAACAAGAAAGACCTTATTCTGCTATGCTCCATGGACAGGAATGATTTATCATCTGCGAACAGTAAATTATGACAATAAGCTCAGAATTTCCTCTAACACTATTCATTTGAGATAAGCGAATACTTCGCAAAACATCGGACAAGGGTAATGGCAAAAGATTACAAACAAACACAATCATCCGACGACGAATCCAACTCAGGCAACTACACTTGGATGATGACGGGCATTGCCTTAGGATTGCTCATTGGCCTAGGTATGTACTTCTACTCGAACAAGAGCGATCCTGCACCCACCCCTGAGCAAACGACCCCAAAAAAACAGCAAGGCCCTGACCCCATTTCTGTTGTTATTGAAAATGCGCGTCGTGAGCAACAAGAAGAACAACGCGCAAGCTTCAGTTACTACGCCGTTCTGCCTAATCTTGAATTGGATGTAGACGTCATCCCCGCAGAAAGCGATGCACCAAAGCCAAAGCCTGTAGAACTGCGAACAGGTGCGTACCTTCTACAACTCGCCTCGTTCCGTACGTTGAAACAAGCGAACATCGCCCAAACTCGCCTTGTTGCTGATGGCCTATCAACGTCAATTGAGGAAAAAACCGTCAACAATAAAACATGGTTTCGTGTCTATATGGGGCCAACTGACAGCCAGCAACAAATAGCTGAGTGGCAAAGCAAAGCAAAGCAACAAGGCTTAAAACCTCTTATCGTAAAGGCACCATAATCATTGGATAATAAAGCTAGGGTCATTATTCGGTACGGCGCAGATGTCGTTGTTCGAACACCTGAAGGCGAACATATTCGCTGCACTGCCAAACGAAAATTCGAACATATCGCCTGTGGTGATTATGTTGATATCGAAGAGGCTAAACAGGGCAATGCTAAAGTCGTTACTTTACACAAAAGAAAGAATGCTCTGATTCGTCCAGATTATTCTGGACGCCCTAAGACCATCGCGGCCAATATTGATCAGGTTGTTATTATCTCATCATGGCATCCTGACCCCCCATTAGAACTGATCGACCGTTATTTAGTAACGGCTGATGCCTTAGATGCAGATGCTATTATCGTTTTCAATAAAAGCGACTTAGCAGAGTCAGCAAAGGAGAAAACACAAAAAGCCATTGCTGAATATGCCTCACTGGGTTTCCCGCTCATTCATTCAATTGCCTCAGATACAGCGCACCAGCAAGGTATTAAAAACCTTCAATCACATCTACAAGATAAAACCAGTATTTTGGTTGGACAATCAGGGGTAGGTAAATCTTCAATTGCTCAATTGATCTTGCCCGACCAAACAATTAAAGTGGGAGAGGTTGCCTACAATGGTGAGGGTAAGCACACAACGACTACAACAAATCTCTATGATTTGCCATCAGGTGGGTTCTTAATCGATTCACCTGGCGTGCGTGACTTTGTATTGCATGAAATTAATCAACAACAATTACAAGCTGGCTTTAAAGAATTCGGTCCCTTTGCCGCACACTGCAAATTCAGTAACTGCTCCCATCAGCACGAACCCAAATGCGCGGTAAAAGCCGCATATGAAGCAGGGGATATTCCTCCTTTTCGTTATCGACGCTATCTTAATATGATCAGCACTCTATAACATCAGCGGCGCTTTCCCCTTATCGAGTAAATTGATAACACATATCCAGTGACTCTATGACAAAATCCCTGTAAGATTAACCGTATTAGCTGAAAAAACCATCAATAAATTTTGCGAACTCATACGCTTATATAGACGAATGACTCCTATACAAACTATAATTCTAAAAGGGAGTATGTAGTAGTTCCCCGCAAAAATCGCATAAAAACAAGGGCAAATAACATGACCAACGCTTATATTATTTCGGGTTTAATTACCCTCTGTAGTATGACACTGCCAATCACAGCATCGGCAAAAGACCTGCAAGATACACTTTTCGAGAGAACCTATACTAGCGTTTCCAAAGGTGTGAATACCCCTATCCGGGCATTTAAAGATCATCCTTTATATCCCTACCTCGAATACGAAAAATTACTACGGCAAAAAACGAGTGAGAAAAAACTTCAGGAATTTGTTCAGCAGTATGAGCCTTCCTTGGTGGCTGATAGAGCGTGGCGTAAATGGATCCACTTCTTGGCAAAAAACCAGCGTTGGGAAACGATTATTCGTGAGTACCAAGCCAAACGTGCTAGTACCTCAGTCAAGTGTCACTATTACGAAGCGCATATCAACGCAGGTAATAAGGATTTAGCCTTTGAAGAAGCCAAAGCCCTTTGGCTTTCACCAAAATCGCTACCTAAAAAATGCAATTCATTGTTCAGCCATCTGAAAAAAGATGTAATCCAGAAAGATGATTATTGGGAACGCATTCAACTCGCAGCCTCGAAAGGCAATATTTCTTTCGCCCGTACCTTGGTAAAGCATCTACCGGATGACGAGCAAAACATTGCCCGACAATATTTAGCAGCCCATCAAAACCCAAAGAATGCTCTACGTAGTAAACATGTTGGTAAAGGCACGTATTCTCGTAAAGTCATTGGCTATGCCATCAAGCGTATCGCTCGCAAGAATTATCAATCGGGTTACAAAACCTGGCGTAAATATGCTACATCTCATCCCTTTACCGAAGAGGAAAAAGGAGATATTGAGAGTTATTTAGGTGTTAGAGCAGCCTTTAACCATGATGCTGATGCTTTGAATAAGTTAGCCCGTATTCCCGCCATACACCGCAGTGACGATGCCTCCGTTTGGATGGCGCGTATGGCACTTCGTCAAGGACAATGGGAGCAGCTCCAAAACGCATTAAATAGCATGCACCATGACACTCAGAAACGAGATATTTGGCGTTATTGGCAAGCGAAGACTCATGACAAACTTGGCAATGAAAGCGAAGCAATGCTGGGCTATGCAGACTTAGCCAAGAATGCCACTTTCTATGGCTTCCTGGCTGCTGACCACTTGGGTGTTGACTATTCTGTTCTTAATCAAGAGCCTAAAGACTGGAAACAAGCAGCAAGAAAGATCAAGCAAACCCCAGGACTTAAGCGTGCATCTCATTGGTACAACATGGGACGCGACGGCATGGGGAATCGTGAATGGCTCTGGACTATCAAACACCTCAACAAAGATGATCAACTTGCAGCTGCCGCACTTGCATTAGAATTAGAAAAACCTTTACTCGCGGTACAAACGGTTGCAAAGACCAAAGACTGGAATCAGGTCGACCTCCGTTTCCCTGTACTTTACAATAAACTTGTCAAAGAATTGTCTTCAGAAAACAAAGTTAACCCTGCGTGGGTATATGGCGTTATGCGCCGTGAAAGTGCTTTTAATACCACCGCAAGGTCCGGTGCTAACGCCCACGGCCTGATGCAACTACTTCCTTCTACTGCACGCGATGTTGGTAGGAAACTGGGGATCTCTCGCGTCAGTAAATCTGATCTAAAATCACCCCGTTTAAATATTCAATTAGGTAGTGCCTATCTGAAAAGTATGCTGGATAATTTTGATGGTAGCTATGTAAAAGCCACAGCGGGATACAATGCCGGGCCAAGCCGCTCGGTAAAATGGACACCCAAAAGTGCCATTGATGCAGACCGCTGGGTAGAAAGCATTCCATTTACCGAGACGCGTAAATATGTACGTGCAGTAATGGCTTACACTACTATTTACGACCACAAACTAACCAAAGGGCGCGGACAAAGAATCTCTGATCGTTTATCCCCCGTTGGTAAGCGACTCGTAAACTAATACGTTCAGGGCATAGGTTTGATAAACTATCAGTATCGTTTTTCAAATCAACTGCCAATAATGAATAAATCAAGACAACGTGGGGTAGCACTTATCACCGCAATGATCATTACTGCTATTGCAGTAAGCATTGCGGCCACGCTTGTCTACAAACAACAATTATCAATACGACTGGCAGGCAACATTGGCTCTCTGGAGCAGGCTTATCAATACGCAATAGGTATGGAAGACTGGTCAGGCATTATTCTGAGCCAGGATTTACAGGATAGTGATATTGATGCGCTTAATGAAGACTGGGCAACTGAGCTTCCCCCTATTCCCATCCCCGGCGGTATGATGACGGGTCGCTTATTTGACCTGCAAGCACGTTTTAACGTCAACGATCTGATTATAAAAAACCCTGACAGTAGCAATAGCAATGAGGCTGAAGTCATTGTAGAACATTATTCAGAAGCGCTAAAAAGACTGCTGCTAAGGCTTGAAATACTCAACAGCGACTCACTAGTCGATAGCTTAGCTGACTGGATTGATCAAAACGATTACGAAACAACCAACGGTGCAGAGTCACGTCATTACCAATCGTTGGATATACCTTATCTTGCCGCCAACGGCCCCTTGGTGAGCCCAAGTGAAATTCAACTCATCAAAGGCTTTACCGAAAAAGTATCAGATGCTGAAGGTACAGAAAGCAAAATTTATGACAGAGTAAAACCTTTCCTGACCACTCTCCCCAATAAGGCATTAAAAATTAATGTAAATACCGCAGACTTTAACGTATTGTACGCCTTGGGAGAGGGACTTGATGAGGAACAAATCAACGCTATCATTACCGATAGAGAAGAAGATCCTTTTGCCAATGCACAAGATTTTATTGCCTCTTTACAGCTTGCCGAACCGGAAAAATTCCCCATCGATTTGGTTGATGTGAGAAGTAGTTATTTCTTATTAGAAGGGCTTGTTGAAATTGGTCGCACTCGAGTATTTTTACATAGTATTATTCATCGTGATAATACGGGCAGAACACGCGTCATCAGCCGCGAATTCATAAAACAAGGATAAATAATGCAATGGTTAGTCATTAGGGCGACTGCGCCAACCGCAGATGTTGCGGAATACGCAATCTTAGAAAAAAACCAGCAACACGCCACTTTCAGCCGTGTCGCATGGGATCAACTCGTCGCCTATGCCAAAAACCGTCGTTGCGTATTACTGATCCCTACTGAAGATGTCCTGTTAAAAACGTTGGAACTTCCTACACAAAACGCCAAACAGCTCACAAAAATGATTCCTTATGCGATCGAAGAATCCATCGCTGATGATCTCGACAGTGTGCATATCACGCATTTTTTGGAAAAAACCTCAGGAAAAACTTTTACCACAGCGATCAAAAAAGCCTTGTTGAAAACCTGGCAGGAAACCCTCAAAAAGGCAGGCATTACTGCGCACTGCATCTTGCCAGATGTGTTTGCCCTGCCCGTCAACGGCCTGCTCATCAACCAAAGCAATAGTATTCTACGCCCCCATAAATTCGAAGGATATGCTGCCCCCGTCAATTTTACCGAACAACTTGTTAACGAATATATTATCAAGCGTTTAGCTGAGCCCGCTTCGCTGATGGTAAACCAAGGTGATCTTAAGGCTTTTGAGATACCTGAAGATCTAAGCACCTCATTCGAGCCAGAAATGAATACGCGGTGCCATACCGATTTGCTTGATGCCTTGCCCTTAAATTTATTGCAGAATTTCCACTCGGGTGGAACATCCTCATTGATGGAAGGCTTACGGCCTTGGCGCGTAGCAGCAGGTTTAGCCTTAGCATGCGGCATCCTTTGGACAGGCATGAACATGTATAAAAACCATCAACTTAAACAACAGGTCGCACAACTTGATGCCGCTATTGTTGAGGTCTTCAAAAGCACCTTCCCGAAGACCAGAGTCGACAGTGATTACCGTATTCTTCACGCCACCATGGCAGAAAAGCTCAAAGCCTTGAATCTGGGAGCTAGCACGAATACAAGCTCTGCATTAGAGGTTTTAGCAAGCTTTGCACCTACCCTTAAAAAACAAAAGAACATTAATATCAAGAGCCTGAACTATTCGAATCAAGCATTTGATTTAGCTATTTCAGCCCCTTCTCTGTCGGTATTGGAAAAATTCCGAGCTAGTCTGGATCAAGGTAAGATTGATGCACAAATAAAATCATCTTCATCTTCATCCAATAAAGTTGATGCAGTGATGGTCATCAAATCGGAGGTCACGCAATGATGCAAGCATTTCGTCAATGGTTCCAAGTGCTCAGCTCTAGAGAAAGAATTATCGTAATTGCTGGCGGAATATTGGCAGGAATCTTACTATTCTGGGGCACTATTTGGGAGCCAATGGTAACGCAACACCAACAGCTACTCACACAAATTGACGACCGCGAAAAAGAACTCCGTTGGATGCGCCATGGCCAACAAACCTTAAAAAATGCCCCACAAACCTTGCAACCCAAGACTAACAAGACCAATAAAGATATTTCACGTATTGTCGAATCAAACTTGAAACGCTTTAAGCTGCAAAACGACCATAAAATGAGTGGCACGAAAGAAGTTCAGCTCTCTTTGAAAAAAGTCCCTGCGGATCAAGTCATGCGCTTCTTGGGAAGCCTTGAAAAGACACAAGATATCTACGTTAAAACCATGGATCTAAAGCCTATTAACGATAAAGGGCTGATCAATATTTCGATGCGCTTAAAACGCATCTGATGACCCCAACAAATAACAGTGAATCATAACGTGAAAACAAAAACACTGATCATTGCCGGACTCCTTAGCTTTGGCGGAACACTGATTGCTACACTACCAGCAAGTTTCGTCATCGAACCTCTGAACAAGCCACCCAATATTCATCTTAGCGGGGTGAAAGGCAGCCTATGGAGCGGCAGTATTGCGCAAGCCACCATCAATAATATTTCATGGGGTGAAGTTCGCTGGAAACTACGCCCTCTCTCTCTGCTAACAGGGAAACTAGGGGTTAAACTCGACACTAAACACCCAGAGGCCGAGATTCAAGGCCTTGCTAACATTCATTTTTCTAAAGAATTAACCTTGCAAGAGGTTCTATTCAGTCTCAATAGCAGCAGAATCAATCAACTGCAACCATATGCGAAGTTTGATGGCACTGCCAAAGGACGTATTGATACTCTTTATCTCAAAGATTTTGAATTAAGCCAAGCACCTTTAATAGATGGCATCTTAAATCTTGAAGAGGCAAGCATGTCATCGCCAGTGAATATTCAGCAAGGTAATTATAAATTAAGTATTGAGAATAATGGTGAGGAGAATCTCGGCAAGATAAGCACCCATCAGGCACCTGTTCAAATAAGCGGGAATGTTACGCTAAACAAGGACTGGAACTACAAAACCGATCTGGCGATTAAAACAACACCAACGGGTAAAAACCTGGATGTTTTTCTGAATATGGCTGGAAAGAAAACACCAGACGGAAAACTTCTGATTAAGCTACAAGGAGACTTAAAGCCTCTCCTTAACAGGTAAGAAAACTCAAGAGAGAAGAGACCTCTTAACTATTTTTCAACTCGACATCTGTATCTAAGTCTGGCTCTAGCATTTCAACTCCCTCTGATGAACCCGACTTGTCCCGCGTCTCTTCTTCAAAAGCATCAATCGAATCATCAAAAGACATATTGGCTCGACAATCTGCTGTAGGCCTTACCTGCGGGTTATTGACAAACTGTAAGAACAGACTCTCACCACACGGCTTATTCTGCATGACAACATGCGACACATTTGGGAACCGAAACATTTCTGCATTCGTGTATTGAGCCAATACATCATCTGCCCAATCCACAGGCGTTACAGGATCATCTTGCCCCGCTAAAATCATAACTGGCGTCGTCGAAGTCTTGATATATTCATCCAAACCCTTAACGTTTTGAGTATTTCTCCAAATTGCACAATTATCATACTCTTCGATTAAATAAGGCTGAATTTTAGGAAACTCATTGTAAATGAGAGAAACCTCAGTTGTATCTAGTGGCGGGTTGTCCTTGCATTCCACTGACCAGAAAACCATTTCACTAATGGAATCATCTAGGCGAGAGCGTAAATAATCGATGAGATACGGGTGAATCGTACCGAAGTCATTGTGAGAAAATGAATCTATAAACCGAGGCAAGTCGTAGAGAATCCCTGTCTCGTACTCAGCATCAAATAACATGGCCACAAAGGTCTCATCATTGATAAAAACACTCTCAATACCAAACTCTTTTTTATCTAAACTCACCTCAAAAGGCTCTTTTCGTAAGTCCTCAACCACCCCCCAAAATTTTGCTTCTAGATCACCATATTCCTCAGTACACGGATCATGGCGCATACAGAAATTAAAAACCCGTTGTAAGCCATCATTTAGTAATGAAGGCCATTCCTTAAAAAA
This sequence comes from uncultured Thiotrichaceae bacterium, assembly GCA_902727985.1. Taxonomy (GTDB): domain Bacteria; phylum Pseudomonadota; class Gammaproteobacteria; order Thiotrichales; family Thiotrichaceae; genus HyVt-477. The sequence continues at coordinate 36,323 of CACVAY010000030.1, forward strand.
GTGTTTTTGTAAGGGGTATACAGAATCAAGCACCATACTACGAACACGGCCCTCAGATATTTGGTCAAGCACCAATGCCAAACGCGTACTATATGATTCCCCTTTGATATTCCAATGGCTATAACCCAATGCATTCATCAAATCGACAACATCATTCGCACTATGGATGGTACTTATCTGATTGAAATCCATACCTTGCCGTTCCAAGCGGTCGTAACAGGCTTTAAGAGCAATTTGAGAACGATTTGCACTATCTTTGGATTTGATATTATTCGACAATTGATAACGTATCGAATCATAAAAATCTGGACACCTTAAACGTGGTTCACTCAGGCCCGTACCACGCTGATCAAACAACACAACGTCGCGCTTCAAACCCGAGCCTTTAACCCAAGGCTCCCAATAACTCTTTACTTGCGACTCGCCCAGTTCCAATCCAGAACCAGGCCCACCTGCCATAAAAACCAGCGGATCTGCTTCTTTGCGTAAGCCATGATAACGAAAGACGATAACAGGAAGAGAGAAGTAAGATTTGTCGTTAAAAGGAGAAGTGTGCAAGCGAGCACAGTCGACATGCATGTCACTTTCAAACCAGCAAGGTTTCCATTCTAGACGCGCACCATTAGTAATTACTACCTCACCAGTAGTAATCGGACCTGCGCTTTCAAGCTTTACTTGATAACCAAAGTAAATTGATAAAAGTAATAAAATGAGCGCAGTGAATGATAAAAGCAGCTTCCCCATAAGCCCCAGACACTCTATGGATAAGCGGGCAGTTTGACTAAATAAATAAACCTTGTCAACCAGTCAGGTAGTGAACTGTTAATAACTTCCCCATAATCCTGATTTCTAGGCTCAAAAAAACTATTTTATAGGGTTTTACTCATCAAATTCTCGTACTGATTGTTACTCTTTGACATGACTCGCTCAAATCCCATTCCCCGGAAGAAATTCAGCGCTTCTTTTTGTGGTTTGACGAGCAATTTCTTCATCCTAGATAGAGCTTCTCCCTGCTCAACGGCTCTCAAAAGTAATTTTCCGAGCCCTTTTCGCTGCTCATTCGGCCTTACGAAAATGCCATGCAAGAGTATTTCATCCGGAGAATCAGTGGCTTCACAAGCGACAACACCAACGATAAATGATTCTTCATCGACAGCCACCTGTATATCCATATATTGCAAATCCAGAGCATCATAATGAAAACTGGATAAGGCCAAATGCCTCACTCTATCCGGTAAATCCCACTGCATCACCCCATCAGTAATCACATTATTCATTGCTTCTAAATCAACTTCTTGCGCTTTTCGGATATCCATTCAACACACTCAAATAAAAGACAAACTATTTTCCAACGACCATCTGTATCAACTTGTTTAAAGTATCACCAAATGCATGGTTTAACGCTTTTATCAACTCGCTGGTTCTCATTTCTTTCGCGATATGACTGGCACTCATGCGTTTTGACCATATTAGTTGCTGCTTTTTACTATCAACAAGCGTTACATTCATTACCACTCTAGCGATAGCTTTCTCAACTGAGGATTGAGGTAACTCAACCTCAAAGGAGGAAACATTAATCAGCAGTTTGTAACTCTGATCTTTGCTAAGCAGTCGATGACTCACCGATGCAAAAGCATGACTTGCCGAAAAACTGTCCACAATGATTGAATGCAAATATACAGAAAGATCATCAGGCCACTGACTCTCAGCAATATGGCTTTGCTTTTGTGGATTTACGACCAAAACAATCTTGTTGGAATCCAGTCCAGGAGTCATTTTAACAGAAGGAATATAAAGATGAATGGGCTGAGCACTGTGCTGCACATTATTCACATCTATGAAGGGTGAGAGGCGATACACCTGTGCTTTAGGCAAATCACTTTTAAATGGAATGGAGCACGCCGAAAGCATCAATGAAAATACCAATATGAAAAAAAGTTGTGTCTTCATAGCAATGACCTGATTTTTTAACGCGGCAAACGAATACCATTGGGTGTTGCTTCATAAATAAGCTGAGAAGGATTTTGTTCCAGTTTTTCACTCAATCTTCTGACCGTTGTCGCGGTTTTACGCGATTCAATTAATAGCTGCTTTAAATCATCTCCACCATCCACCAACAGACTGTTTATTTGTTGCTGATTCTCATCAACCATCTTATTGAGCTGTGTGGCTAGGCGACTGTAGTGATTGGTCATTTTGGAAATATTATCCAGAGTACGCCGCAAATCTTTAATACTTCCTGTTAGATCAGCTTCATTCTTAGCAACCAATTGATCCATATGATCAAGCAAACGATTTAAGCGAACTGTTGATTGGCGAATATCGGTAATGAGAGCTGGCCCAGCTTCGGCTGTCTTATTAAGGTTCTCTAAAAAAGCACTCAAGTTCTTCATATTCTTATCACTAAAGACCAGATTTGCATCTGCTGTCACCTGATTTGCATTCACCAAAATAGATGAAAAAGTTTGTAAATTCTCATCACTGAGCGCCTGATTGGCTCGCTCTACCAGATGATTCAAATTCTTTTGAAGTTGCGGAAGCCCTTTGATCGCCCCCGTAAGCTCTGACGGCTTTGATTTAATAATGGCCAACTCTGATTTCTCATCAAACAATAAGGGCTTCATTTCGACTGACGTATGTTGAGAAAGATTCACATAACTCACCCCGGTAATCCCCTGACTGCGCAAAGTGGCCTTTGTATTGCCATCAATCGGCGTATCTTCTTGAACACTGACAATCACACCGACACGACCAGGCTGTTCAGGGATAAGATAGGTACTCTCTACCTGTCCTACTTTAATCCCCATATAGCGCACCTCGCTACCTGTAGCCAGACCGTCAACCGATTGAGTAAAATGGATTTGATAACGTTGACTATGGTTATTACCTTGATCATCATATAACCACCCCGCAAAAAATAGACCAGCAATTGTGGCCGCAATGACAAATAATCCTACTGCGAGATAATGTGCATTTTTATCCATCTGTCTCTCAGCCCACCTTATCTGTTAATCATTAATTTATGCCTTGATAATGCGCGCGGGCTATGAAAATACTCTTGAATCCAAGGATGTTTATCATCCAATATTTCTTCTAATGTGCCTGCAATGATTTTTTTATCAACGACAACCGCTACACGGTCGCATAATGTGAAGAGGCTGTCCATGTCATGCGTCACCATTAACACCGTCAACCCAAGACTCTTATGCAGAGAAGCAATCAACTCATCAAATTCAGAAGCGGATATAGGATCTAAACCCGATGTTGGCTCATCTAAAAATAACACCTCAGGATCTAATGCCATCGCTCTTGCCAGAGCTACACGCTTGACCATCCCCCCAGATAATTCGGCTGGATATTTACTGGCAACAGGGTTTTCCAAACCAACCATGTGCAACTTAATCCACATAATTTCATAACGCTCTTCTTTTGTCAGATTCGAAAACTCCTTCATTGGTAGCATAATGTTTTCAGCCACCGTCAACGAAGAAAACAATGCCCCTCGCTGGAATAACATCCCCCAATGCCGTTTAATTTCCGTCGCACGTTCACTATCAAGCTCGGTTAACTCCTCATCGTTAAAATATATTTTCCCCTGCTTCGGTTTTTGTAAACCCACAATACTTCGTAATAAAACCGACTTACCACTTCCCGATCCACCAACCAATCCCAGAATTTCATTTTGATAAATATCCATATTGAGCTGATCATGAACACACTGGCGACCAAACTGATTCACTAAATTCCGAATAGCAATCAATGCTGACATAACCACTAGAATCCTATGTTGTAATACAAAATGGAGAAGACCGCATCAAGAAACAACACCATAAAGATCGACTGCACAACCGCAGCCGTAGTGTGATGCCCCAGGCTTTCAGCAGAACCTGTAACCTGCATACCATTCCAGGTTCCTAGAACGGCAATCACAACCGCAAAAAACGGCGCCTTAATAATGCCCGCTAAAAATGTGTGTAACTCAATATTCTGCTGTAATCGAGAAGCAAACTGACTTAACGAAATACCCAAACTCCAATCCGAGATTAAGGCTGCCCCAATCAGAGACAAAATATCTGCGAGAAGAGTGAGTAATGGCAATGCAATCACCAAGGCAACCATACGCGGCACGACCAAAATCGCATAAGGGTTCAAACCAGCCACCTCTAAAGCATCAATCTCCTGATTAGTTTTCATAATGCCGATTTCTGCCGCAAACGCGCTACTAGAACGCCCTGCAACCATTAAGGCAGTTAGCAACACGCCTAATTCACGCAAGATGGACGCTGCAACCAAATCCACCGTATAAATAGATGCGCCAAGGTTTCTCAGTTCCGTGCCACCTTGATAGGTAAACACGATACTGATCAAAACCGCTAACATCGCAATGATAGGTAGTGCGCTGATTCCGGTAATAAAAACATGATGAAAAATCGACGGTACACGCAATCGTTGAGGATGCGTCAGGCCCTCTCCAAGAACGGCTAAGGTATGTCCAAAAAAAGTAATAACCGAGACTATTTCCCGATAGAGTTCACTGACATTGAAACCGACCTTTTTGATCGTTACCGTGCACTGCTCAAGAAACGATGGTGCATGCAGCAAACCCTGCTGAGCACGCATATCTTCAAAATAGGAGAAATAATCTTTATGGAAGTTTTCACAGGAAACCTCAATCTGATTTTCCCGCCACACATCAGCTTGCTTAAACACAAACCAGCTTGCGGAAATATCCAAATGAGAAACCTGGCTAGCGTCGATATGAATACATTCAAGCTCCCCTGCCTCAACACTATTCAATAAGCGATGAATATCGAGTGACGCAGCCTGCACCCATTCCCCCAATAAAATGAGCGTGAGTTGCTTGCCATCTTGCTGCAACTTTAAATCAATCATGAATCACTCCAGCCCATAACACCTCATTTTCAATAGGTTCTTACAACGAGAATAGCCTACATTCCTCAAAACACCTGTGAATTCTTATACACTATTTACAAATATAGGACTTACGCATTGTAGGAAGGCTTAAATTCTGGTACCAGCCCCTTAATCGTTGATGTTGTTTGCCCAATGAACTGACGGATCACCCCATTAAATAAGTCACGGTGGAGGGCGTAGATGTTTGTGATGTGGTCTGCTAGCAACATTTTCTGCAGGAGGATATAGCCTGACAATGCTGCAAACACATGATTTCTGACACCCGCTTCAGCACGCAC
>CACVAY010000031.1 GCA_902727985.1 uncultured Thiotrichaceae bacterium
ATCTTATTAGATGTCGATAATCTCAATACACGTTATCACCGTCATTTTATGCGTATTGGACAGCCCTCTATCATCCCTTTGAAACAACAAGCACTCTACGGATAAGACATGTTTTCATTGATTAATAAGAAATCAACACTAAAAAAAATTTGTATCGTCACAGAAACATGGGAACCTGAAATCAATGGTGTAGCCCGTACCATCGGTATCATGGCTGAGCATTTCTTAAAAAAAGGAATGAAATTGCAGCTTATTCGCCCGAAGCAAGGCGAGGTGAATACAGATTCTAGAGTAACAGAGTTACTAACACCGGGTTTCCAGTTACCTTTTTATCAGCAAGTCCGCATTAGTTTGCCAAAGCGCCATCAGATAAAACAACTATGGTCTGCCTCACCACCTGATATTGTGATCATCGTCACAGAAGGCATGCTAGGACTCTCAGCACTGCGCCTGGCAAAGCGTATGGGAATACCCGTCGTTAGTGAATTCCATACCCATTTTGAACACTACAGTCATTATTATCATTTTGGGTTTATCTACCCTTTTGCCATGAGCTATTTACGTTGGTTCCATAATCAATCAGACAATACGCTGGTTGCCACAAAAGCGCTCAAACAGGATATGGAAACTAAAGGCTTTCACAATGTGGATATCGTGACTCGCGGCATTGATAGCAACAAGTTTGATCCAAAATTTCGCTCTGATGAACTTCGAGCACAATGGGGATTAGGACATGACGACCTCGGCGTGCTCTTTGTCGGCCGACTCGCACCTGAAAAGAATGTGCCTCTCGCGATCAAAGCCTTTGCGGCTCTGCATGCAAAAAGCCCAACCTCCAAACTCATCCTGGTTGGTGACGGCCCCATTAGAGAAAAACTGGCACAAGCACATCCTGAGATCATCTTTTGCGGCATGCAAACGGGTGTAGATCTTGCTGCGCATTATTCTTCTGCAGACATATTCCTATCACCGAGTATGAGTGAGACCTTCGGAAATACCCTACTTGAAGCCATGGCAAGTGGTTTACCTACTGTGAGCTTCGATTACGCAGCCGCCAAAAACCACGTCTGCCATGAAACTAATGGTTTAAAGGTAGCTTTCAATGATGAATCAACGTTCATTGATGCCGCAGTTTCACTCGCTACACAAAATGAACAACGAGACATTATGGGAATCAATGCGCGCCTAACCGCCTCTCTGAATGGCTGGGATGAGATCTGCAACGATTATCTCACCATTATGAAAGGTCATATCCAAGAGAACACTCATCATGATCCCGTTATTGCATCGACTTAACGAAGCCGAAATCCCACTGTGTTTATTCTTCAACAGAATGAGCCACGTGCAACTCATTAATCGCTTTTTTGCAACAATCAGCCGATTAGGTGATGGGATCTTTTGGTATGTATTAATGCTCATTTTGCCACCTCTATACGGAGTGCAGGGTCTGGAAGCTGCATTGCATATGCTTCTTACATCCACCGTGGTACTTGGTGTATATAAGCTTCTGAAAACCAATACGCATCGTATTCGGCCATTTCACTATGATGAGAAGATTTTTCAAAATGTGCCAGCGTTAGATCAGTTTAGCTTCCCCTCAGGGCATACCATGCATGCGGTCAGCTTTAGCATTGTATTACTCAGCTATTTCCCACAATTTGCCTGGTTAGTTATTCCGTTCACTTTCTTTGTTGCATTATCACGAGTTGTACTTGGTCTACATTACCCATCTGACGTGATTGCCGGGGTTTTATTAGGGACGTTTCTTGCCATCATTAGCCTCACCCTCACTTAAATACATATTTTTCAACATATTGAAGAATTTCACAATATTATAATATTCCTTTAATAGATCTGTAACATTCCTTTGTCATAGTTTTGATCGTTATTTTTTTACAACACATATTAGACTTTTCGATACAGGGAACACTCATGAAAAAAATATTAATCGCCTCAGCTATTGCCGCAACGGTAGCCGCTCATTCAGCATTCGCAGATTACGAAGTTTATGGTAAAGCTAACCTTGGCATCATGAACGTTGATGATGGCACAGACTCAACCACAGACCTTAAAAGCTTTGCTTCACGCGTTGGTGTAAAAGGTAAAACAGAATTATCAGAAGGTCTTAACGCAATCTACAAGTGGGAAGTACAGGTTGCTCAAGACGGTGAATCTTCTGAACTTAAGCAACGTAACCAATTCCTTGGCCTTACAGGTGGTTTCGGAACTGTTATCGCAGGTATTCACGACACGCCAATGAAACAAGCAGAAGGCAAGATCGACCTGTTCAGTGACATCGTTGATATCGCGGGCGTTCAAGATCCTTACATGGACACTCAGGAACGCGAAAAAAACTACATTGGTTACTACTCTCCTACCTTCAGTGGCGCGCAATTCCAACTTGCAACGATGCCTGGTAAAGGCACTGACCTAGGTGATGCCTTCTCAACGGCACTTGTCTACGGTGACAAATCACTTAAGAAAACGCCATACTTCGCAGCTATTGCTTATGATTCAGGGGTTGATGCATCAGAAGACTCTTCTGCGATCCGTGTATCTGGTCAGACTAAAGTTTCTGGCTTCAAAGTTGGCGCAATCATCGAGCAAGCTGATAACGGCACTGTAGGTACTGACAAGCAAACTCGATATGTACTAAGCGGGGCCTACAAAATGGCTGGCAACAATACATTACTTCTCCAATATGCTAACTCTGAGGATGCTGATGCAATTGCGGGTTCAACGGATACCACAATCGGTCTCTCTCATAAGCTTGCAAAATCTACTAGCGTATATGGCGCAATCAGCAAAGGCGACAATGTAGGCGGTGTAAAAGACGCTAACGAAGATCGCGTTTTTGTGGGTGTTTCTCACAAATTCAAATTCTAAGCATTCGTGTAATTTGGGCGGTTTGTTCATAAATCGCCCCATCGTTTTAACACAATTGTCATATTTCTAGAATAAGTTACGCATCCAGATAAAGGGTGTTGATCAGGCTTACTCAGAAAAATCCGCAATAATCCTTTTTATTTCTCATGAATACGGAAAACAACATGAACAAATTTTCATTACTTGTTGCAACGGCTTTGACTGCATCTGTTGCTTCAACAGCTGCTACTGCACGCGACAATATCGACATCGTTGGTTCTTCAACGGTTTACCCTTTCTCAACCGTTGTTGCTGAAACGTTCGGTAAGAAGACTTCATTCAAAACACCTAAAATCGAATCTACGGGTTCTGGTGGCGGTATGAAGTTGTTCTGTGCGGGTAGCGGCATTAATACTCCGGACATTACCAACGCCTCACGTCGCATCAAGTCTGGCGAATTCAAGAAGTGTACTGAAAAAGGCATCAAGCTAACTGAAGTTAAAGTGGGTTATGACGGTATCGCTATCGCTAACTCTAAGAAAGCACCCAAGTACGATTTGACTCGTCAAGCTATCTTCTTTGCAATGGCTAAAGACGTGCCAGAAGTAACGGCTGACGGTAAATTCACAGGCAAGCTAGTTCCTAATACTTACAAAACGTGGGATCAGATCTTCCCTTCACTTCCTGCTAAGAAAATCTCTGTCATGGGCCCTCCTCCAACGTCTGGTACGCGTGACGCATTCGCTGAGTTGGCAATGGAAGGCGGTTGTAAAACTGTTCCATGGATCAAAGCGCTTAAGAAAAAAGACAAAAAGAAATACAAAGCAATCTGCCACACTGTACGTGAAGATGGTCACTACATTGAAGCAGGTGAAAACGATAACCTAATCGTTCAGAAGCTTGAAGCTAACCCAGATATGCTTGGTGTATTCGGTTTCAGCTTCCTTGATCAAAACTCTGACAAAGTACAGGGCTCTTCAATCGACGGTAAAGACATCAGCTTTGACGCAATCGCAGATGGTTCTTACCCAGTATCTCGCCCACTTTACATGTACGTTAAGAATGATCACGTAGGCAAAGTACCTGGTATTGCTGAATTCCTTGCTGAGTTCACATCAGAAGAAGCTTGGGGCGACAGCGGTTACCTTACAGACAAAGGCATGATCCCAATGCCTAAAAAAGAGCGTGCTAAATTCGCTACTGACGCAAACGCCTTGAAAGCACTTTCTCTATAAGTCCTTTCTTATTACAACAATAACGATGCAGGATTAAATTCGGTAATGTTGAAAGCCAGCACTCTACCTGCTGGCTTTTTTATTACCCTCAACTCCTCCCTGAAAACCTTCCTAAAAAATTTGCGGAAAACAGCTGCCTCAATGCACTTTTGTGAAAAGGTATTAAGTTGAATGACTTGCCGGGCTTTGAAAAAGCAGGTAAAAGCATCAGTATTCTATATCACTAAAGGAGAAGCATGATGCGCGGTTTTATTGGGAGTACTTTTTTGCTTTACATGATTTCATGTACAGCCGCAGCCAGTGATGCCGAAAACTCCCTATGGGATTTTGGTCTCGGCGTAAAAGCAACTCAGTCTCCGTTTGTGGGAGGAGATACCTCCGTTTCTGCTTCTGTTGTCCGCGTTACCAACAAAAAATTTCTGACCAGAGGTCCTGTGTTTCCTATCTATAAAAGAGAAAATCATCAATATTATCTGGGGGCAAATATTGGAGAATGGGACACCAACCGCAACGACAACGCACAATTAAGTGGCATGAAAGACCTGGATCTGGAAATTAATGCACGTGCTGGTGTGGCATGGCGCAGTCAAAAGGGAGTGACTGATCTGGAAATTCTGAAAGATGTTACCGCCCACAAAGGCATCCAAGCTCGTCTGCGTCATACTTATGCTCCAGAAACAGAAAGGGCCGTCTGGTTGCCGTTTGCTGAATTACAGTGGATGTCTGCAGATGTAACAGACTACTACACTGGTGTGGATGCTGCAGAAGTTGCACTTGGGCGACCTGCGTATGAAACGGATTCTGATTATGCAATCAAGGCAGGAATAAAAGTACAACACCCATTAGCAACGAAACTAACCCTAGTCGGAACTGCTGAGCTCATACACTACGGAGGCAAGATTGCTGATAGCCCTATTATTGAAAAGAATAATGTATGGGGCGGGAGTCTAGGCGTGAGTTATCGCTGGAAATAGCCAAGAATTAGACTTTCTTCAGTCGAAATTAATCCTACTTTTGATAGATTTATATACAATATAAAAGCTGACAATATACGCTAGAAAAAAGTCCACAGCTTAAACATCATAATTATAACAGTTTAACGCGAGTACAATTTATGACAAAGTTGCACGGAAACGTATTTTCAGAATCACTAGCCGAGGCTGCTTTTGAAGCTTCAGATAATGGCCTTCTAGTCATCGGTAACAATAAAGAAATCATCAAATACAACTCACGTTTTAATGATTTGTGGAATGTCCCACCACACATACTCGAATCAAACAACGGAGAACAATTACTTGGTTATATTGTCGGCCTTTTAACAGCCACCGAACAGGCTCACGATAAGGCATATGATTGGTACAATCATCCAGAAAGAGAATGCTCTGATACCCTCTATTTCAAAGATGGACGTGTTTTCGAACAATTCTCACACCCCATGCTTATTAGTGGCAAGACGGTAGCAAGAGTGTGGAGCTATCGAGATATCACCGAACAAAAACAAGCAGAACATAGCCTAAGGGAAAAAGAACAAGAACTAGATACCATATTTGAAAACCTGCCCAGTACCATCTTCGTAAAAGAAGCTGATCAATTAAGTTTTGTACGCCTCAACCGGGCAGGAGAATTACTTTTAGGAAAGTCTCGGGACGAAATGATTGGCAAAAATGATTACGATTTTTTCCCAAAAGAACAAGCTGATTTCTTTGTCTCTAAAGACCTCCAAGTCCTAAACTCTGGCCTCCCCGTCGATATTGCAGAAGAAACAGTAGACACCCCTCAAGGCACACGCCTTCTGTATACCCGTAAGGTCTGCATTCGCGATGATGACGGACACCCAAAATACTTACTCGGTATCTCTGACGATATTACAGAGCGTAAAAAGTCAGATGCTTTCAACAAGAGAACCACTGAAATTCTTGAAATGATTGCAACAGGCAAAACCGCATCTCAAGTGTACGATGCTATTGCTTTGATGTATGAAGGACGTCATCCTGGCTTGCGATGTTCATTGCTTGAATTGGAAGATGGTGTGCTCCTCCACGGTGGTGCCCCGAGCATGCCAAAAGAATACTGTGAAGCCGTACACGGACTTAAGAATGGCCCTGAAATAGGCTCATGCGGCACATCAACCTATACTGGGAAAAGATGCGTCGTCGAGAATATTGAAACAGATCCTAAATGGGCAGATATCAAAGGCGTAGCAATGCCTCATGGTATGCGCTCATGTTGGTCAGAACCCATCATAAACTCCAAGGGCGAAGTACTAGGCGCGTTTGGTATGTATTATGATTATCCGTCAACACCGAATGAGGATGAATCGGAAGATCTAACTTCCGCAGCAAGGCTTGCCAGCATTGTGATGGAACGCGATCAAGCTCACAATGAACTCGAACAGCATCGGCAACGACTTGAAGATCTCGTTTCCAAGCGCACTTTACAACTTGAAGAAGCAAAAAAAGAAGCAGAAAAAGCCAATCATGCTAAGGGACTCTTCCTCGCCAATATGAGCCATGAGATACGTACGCCAATGAATGCCATTATTGGTATGACGCATTTAGCTTTACAAACCGAACTCGATGCTAAACAGCACAACTTCATCATCAAGGCCCACAACTCGGCTGAAAGTCTGCTAGGTATTCTCAATGACATTCTTGATTTCTCCAAGATCGAGGCTGGAAAAATTGACTTGGAAGAAACTAACTTCGAGCTGCAAGAAGTCATTAATAACATGGAGAACATGGTTAAGTTCAGGGCAGAAGAAAAGAACCTGAAATGTACACTTAACATTCATGATGGCATCCCCAGAAACCTCATTGGGGATTCTCTTAGAATCAGTCAAGTTCTTATTAATCTCACCAACAATGCCGTTAAGTTCACACCCAATGGCGGCGCAGTCAGCACCTCTGTTTCGTTAAAAGAAGAGCTCGAAGACACTGTCGTACTCAAGTTTTCGGTTACCGACACAGGCATTGGCTTATCACCTGAACAACAAAAGAAATTATTTAAATCCTTCAGCCAAGCCGACACGTCAACAACTCGTCAATTTGGAGGGACAGGTTTAGGCTTGGCAATTTCCAGCAAACTGGTTACCCAAATGGGTGGCGATATCTGGATAGAAAGTGAAGAACATAAGGGAAGTACCTTTCACTTCACCATCAAACTCCGCAAACAAAACAGTATTTTAGAGAAACAAACTGAGCGTACTGCATGCACCAGGTTGGTCGGTTTTAATAGGCTGGTCGAATCTAATGAGTCACTTCAAAGCATTAAAGGTGCCAAGATTTTACTCGTTGAAGATAATGAGCTGAACATGGAGCTAGCTGTAGAACTATTGAGCATGCACGGTTTGCATGTCGAAACAGCCTTCAATGGCCAAGAAGCTCTGGATTTACTAGAGACACATCCATTTGATTGCATTTTAATGGACTGCCAAATGCCTGTCATGGATGGGTATGAAGCAACCCGCCAGATACGTCTGCAAGAGGAATTCAACAACGTGCCGATTATTGCTATGACGGCAAATGCGATGAAAGGCGATAAAGAAAAGGTCATCAAAGCCGGCATGAATGACCATATTGCCAAACCTATTAATCCTGACTCCATGTTTATAACAATCGCTAAGTGGGTGAATATATCTAACCCAACAAATTCTCACATAACTCCGCCTCAAAAAACCAAAAAACTTAGTGAGGTTAATACTGAATACGTCTCCTTACATGACCTCCCTGGTATTGATGCTCATATAGGCCTGAAATACGTCAATAAAGAAAGCTTTTATCGTCGTCTCTTAAGCAAATTTTCGGATAATCAGAAAGACTTTGAACAGCAATTTAGCGAGCATCTGAAGAACCGTGATATGGATTCAGCAACGATGTCAGCCCACTCATTGCATGGGCTAGCTGCCAATCTTGGCATGACCGACTTACAGCACTCAGCTTTCGCGCTTGAGACTGCTTGTAAAGAAAACAGTAGCGATATCGACCTATTATTCCAACAGGCAACTGAAAAACTCAATGTTGTCTTTAATAGCCTGAAGCGGCTTCAATAAGAAGGGGGCATAGTATTATGTATTCTCAGGCACGATGGTAACTGCTAA
>CACVAY010000032.1:0-38739 GCA_902727985.1 uncultured Thiotrichaceae bacterium
GAGCATCACTTTGAGCCTAAAGGTGATGATAATTTTAGGACTGAAGACTAGACGGGTCTTGTGACCCGTATCCGGACTTTAGTCCTTAATACTAACCCACCAGTCTTTAGCTGGTGGTTGTTGAGTTCACTCATCGCCCTTAACACACTCATTTATTTAACAAAAAACCAACTATTCACAAATACGATTTAACAATTATTAGTATACGAAAAACTGAAAATATGGAATAATTCAACGCCCAACCCAAAAGTACTGGCACTATGAGTAGACTTAAAAAGAAGTTACTTCTCTCCCTATTGTTAGTAGCAATACTGCCTTCTCTTATTATTGGTGGTTATTCCTTTTATTCTATCAATAAACATTTACGCGACAATAGTATTCTGAGTTTAGACAGCAAAACAACACTTACCAGCCAACGCTTGACAAGTTTCCTTGAAAACACCTCTACTGACATAAGTTATTTGAGAGATTTAAGCGCTATATTACTCTATTTTTCCCCGTTCGATTCTGAAGAAGTTCAAAGAAAAGAGCTATTAAGAAAAAATGTTGAAATGAATTTGGTCGAATTTATTGGTAAGAAAAAAATATATCAATATGCAAGGCTCATTGGTCTTGATGGTATGGAAGAAGTCCGTATCACTTTCGATGGCATTAACGCCAACACCGAAAGTCTCGATGAGCTCATCAACGCAAAAGAGACCCGTTATTTTAGTGAAGCGATCAAGCTACAACGAGGTGAAACATTTATCTCCAGATTAGAGTTAAACAAGAAAAACAACGAAATAGAATATCCAATACGCCCGTCTCTGCACTTTGCAAGTCCTGTCTTTGACAATAATGCCGTTCTTCGTGGCGTCGTTGTACTCAGTGTTTCAGTCGAAAAGCTTGTTGCGATTATCACTAAACAAGAATCGGATAATGATACGATGATGCTCATCGACAAAGAAGGCTATTATTACTATCACCCCGATGAAAGTAAAACATGGGGAAGCCCACATGATCTTGGCACAGAACAAAATCTTTTTACCGAAAAGCCTCTCATAAAAGATATTCTTTCTCAGCCTGACAAACAAAACTATGCTAAGGCAGAAGGAGATATATTATCTTACCAACCCATTTATATTGGAAAAGATAGACATTTTATAGGCAATCTCATTACACTAGCTTCAAAAAAAGAAATTTTTTCTCCACTCATTTCTTTTACGTGGATATTTGCAACTGTAGCATTTTTTGCATCACTACTGACTTTCGCACTAGCGTCTATACTTTCTAGCTCTATCTCTTCACCGTTATTAAAATTAAAAGAGGAGGTAAAAAGATTCTCAAGTGGTGATTTCGACTCTCCTATTGATGTTAAAACTAATGATGAGGTGGGTGATGTTTCCCATGAAGTCGAGAAACTACGTCGATCAATGAAGATACTCATGAGCCGCTACCGATAAAGGATGTGAACCTATGGAAACAAAATCAAGTATAAAAAAGCAGTTCAATATTATTCTATTGACGCTATACGTTCTCAGCCTACTGATTACCCTGCCTTTTATTTATTATTTAAGCTCGAAAGACGTTTATGAAAGCGCCAACAAAGAATTGATTCTGCTTGTAGACATGGTCAGTGCTATGAGAAAAACGATATCCAAGGATATTCGCCCGGAATTATTACGACAAGAAGTTGTACACCCTGCAGCAGCATTATCTTCAACCGTCTTTACCCGTCACACGGCTCAGCACTTCAAAAAACTACAACCTGATTATTATATCAAAATCGCTTCTGACAACCCCTTAAATGCGGACAATTCCCCACTCCAACTGGAACAGGAAATCCTGAACTACTTTCGCGCCAATAGAGATGAGAAGAAGCTTGTTCGCAAGGGTAGCATCAACGGTAAACAGTTTTTGCTGTCTTCCAGTCCTTCGATTGCTAAACCAAATTGCAATATCTGCCATTTATCACCCGAGAAAGCGCCTGATTATATTGCTGAAACATACGGGAAAAAAAGTGGCTATAACTACAAAATGGGGGATGTCGTAGGAGCTAGTTTTGTAGGGGTTCCTTTAGATGACATCAATAACATTGCGATTCAACGCGGATTGTCACTTGCAGGCGTACTGACCGGGCTTTTCACTTTTGCACTTATCCTTATTAACTATCTTTTGAAGAAGAAAGTATTTAACCCTATTACCGAAATCGCAGAGTCTACCTATGCCATTAGTAATGGTGCGTATGACCGCGTTGTCAATACAGAGGGGGATACTGAAATTGCTGAGCTTGCTCAATCAATTGAACGCATCCGAGTCAGTCATAAAGATATTCTGAATAAACACTGATCAACCAACAAATGTCTTTATACTATTTCAACATGCTATCTTCTCAGAGAGCATCTTCGATTCGAACAAATTGGCCACCAGTAAACCCATGGAAACAAAGCTTTGTTCTCAATTTATTGAGATATAAACGGAGAACTGGTGGTATACTTATACTTTATTAGCCACCTAAATATGACATTGACCGCTTCTGCGCATCCCGTTACGACGGACACTACTCTAAAATTCGAACTCAGCCCCGCTAACAGCGAGCAACTCGTCAATCTCTGCGGTCAATTTGATGCGCATTTAAGACAAATAGAAGAAACCTTTGAGGTTGATATTCACAATCGTGGGTACGAATTTAATATCAAAGGCACTCAAATACGCGCCCAGACAACCATTAATGTCTTGCAGGAGCTCTATAAGCTTGCGGCTGATGAGGTGATTAGCAAAGACAGTATTCATCTAGTGACTCACCAACACATCAACTCACTCACGACACCCAAGAAGAAAACAGAACGTGAAGCACGTATTCGCACTAAACGTAAAGTGGTGCGTGGTCGAGGGGTTCAACAAAACACCTATATCGATAACATTCAACGCCATAGCCTAGCCTTTGGTGTTGGTCCTGCTGGTACAGGTAAAACCTACTTGGCAGTCGCTTGTGCTGTTGAATCTCTGGAACGGGATGAGGTGCGCCGCATTGTTCTGGTACGACCTGCTGTTGAAGCAGGTGAACGTTTAGGCTTTTTGCCGGGTGATTTATCACAAAAGATCGACCCTTATTTGCGCCCCATGTATGACGCCTTATATGAATTCATGGGGATCGAAAAAGTGAATAAACTGATCGAAAAAAATGTCATCGAGGTTGCCCCACTCGCCTATATGCGCGGCAGAACCTTGAATGATGCGTTTATCATTATGGATGAAGCACAAAACACAACCGTTGAGCAAATGAAGATGTTTCTGACTCGTTTAGGCTTTGGTTCTTCTGCTGTGGTAACGGGCGATATTACCCAAGTCGATTTACCAACTCATCAACGCTCTGGTTTAAAGCATGTGATTGAAATTCTGGACGACATCAAAGGTATCAGCTTCACACATTTCAGTGCACAGGACGTTGTTCGTCATACCTTGGTACAGCGCATTGTTGAAGCTTATGACGAGCACGATACAACCTTATAATATGGCTACTCCCACTGCTAACTCAACGTTAGTTGAGATTGACTTCCAAAACCCACAGGAGTACCAGAATATTCCTGAATTACCACAACTTGAGCAATGGGCAAATATTGCTTACGAGGGTAATTTACCTTGTACGGTAACATTTCGGGTTGTCAATAATACCGAGAGCCAAACACTTAATCATCAATATCGTGGCAAAGACCACCCAACCAATATCTTATCTTTTCCTTTTGAAGCCCCCCCTATTCCCATGGATGAAGTCCATTTAGGTGATTTAGTTGCCTGTTATCCTGTGATAAACTCAGAAGCGCAACAACAGAATAAAAACAACCATGATCATTGGGCGCATTTAATGCTTCATGGCATGTTGCATTTACAAGGTTATGACCATATATCAGAAGAGGAAGCTGATATCATGGAGTCATTAGAAATCAAACTGTTAGATTCCCTCCATATAACCAATCCTTATATTTAAAAAAACTATGCAGAATAAGCAAGATAATAGCGAAAAACCTCCGAGCTGGTTCCAACAACTATTTAACCGCAAGCCTACGCCAGTCGGAAAATCCCGTGATTCCCTCATTGAGGATATTCGGGAGGCACATAAAGAAGGGTTGCTCGACGATGACACTCTTAAGATGATAGAAGGGGTCATGAAAGTCGATCATGAACAAGCACGCGACATTATGCTTCCCAAATCACAAATTCACTTTATTCACCGTAATAGCAACTATCGAGATATCCTGAAGCAAGTCATGCAATCAGGCCATTCACGCTACCCGGTCATTGATGAAAGTCGAGATGATATTGAAGGCATTTTACATACCAAGGATTTGCTTAAATACATTGGTAGAGAAAATGAATTTGATATTGATGACATTATGCGTGATGCCGTTTATGCAACAGAAAGCCAACGTTTAGATACATTACTCACTGAATTTAGAGATAGACGGAGTCACATGGCTGTCGTCATTGATGAATATGGTGGTTTATCTGGTTTAGTAACTATCGAAGATATTCTTGAAGAGATTGTCGGTGATATCGTTGATGAGCATGATTTAACAGAGACACCTGAAATTCAAGATCGTCAAGATGGATCATTCAGCGTACTTGCAACCACTAATATCGAAGATGTTAACGAATATTTTGACCTGCATTTAGAAACCAACCAGTTTGATACCATTGGGGGACTGATAACCCATTCAATTGGAAATATTCCTAAGAAAGGGGAAGAAACAGTACTCGAAAATTGCCAGTTTACGGTACTTGATAGCGATGGAAGACGCATTCACCAGCTGCGTGCCATCCCTATGCAACAAAAACAAGAGAAGATGCAAGTTGCCTAAACAGCACTATTTATTCAGCTTCTTGGCAGGAGCTGTATTAACACTAGCTTTTGCGCCCTTTGAATACAGAATTATTGCCCTCATCTCTCCTGCGATATTCTTTCACCTGCTCTATTCTGCGAACTCACTTAAACAACACATGGGTATCTCTTACCTGTTTGGTGTCGGCTTATTTGCAACAGGAGCATCGTGGATTTTCTACAGCATGTACTTCTTCTCACAAGCGCATATCGTCTTAGCCATTGGCTTGACGAGCTTGTTTGTCCTGCTGATGGCCTTGTTTTTTTTACCTCTGGCACTGCTGGCTTATTACCTTCGCCAATCACATCGCCTATTAACACTCGTCCTTATCTTTCCTGCAGTTTGGGTACTTGCTGAATGGTTACGCGGATGGTTATTTACCGGGTTCCCATGGTTATACCTTGCCCATACACACATTGATGATTTCCTCATAAACGTCGCGCCAATTGGCGGCGGTTTATTAGTAAGCTGGCTGAGCGCCACGCTTTCTGGATTATTAATTGCATTTCTACTTGGCGACAAACGTGAACGAGTGATCACTGCTAGTGCAACAGGTGTTTTACTGATCAGTGTCTACGCCACACAATTCATTCAATGGACATCCCCTTTAGATCAAGCATTTAAAGTTACGTTGCTACAAGGTAATATTCCTCAGCAGGAGAAATGGCTGCCCGAAAACCTGCACCCAACTATCGAAAGATATCAGGAGATGACAAATCAGCATCTCGATAGCGATATCATTATCTGGCCTGAAACAGCACTCCCCAGCTATTTCCATTTGCACCTGGAAAACCTGATTGAGCCGTTAAATAAACTAAGCACAGATACGAATACTGATATTATTCTTGGCGGTTTTTTTCATAACAGTGAAGGCAAGGCAGGTGCTGAGAATAGTATTCTTGCTATCTCTGGAAACAGCCGTGAGATTTATTCCAAACAGCATCTCGTACCCTTCAGCGAGTATATTCCGTTTTTAGAACATCTACGCTGGCTAGAAAAGTGGATTAAACTCCCCTATGACAGTGTAAAACGTGGCCAAGGTAGCACCCTATTAACCGTAGCAGGCTATCGTGCACAGATGTCAGTTTGTTACGAAGATGCGTATGGCAATGAAATCATTGAGGGTTTACCTGAAGCGCATTTTCTCATCAACGTGAGTAATGACGGCTGGTTTACAGGATCAATTGAACCCTTCCAACATATGGAAATTGCCCGACTCAGAGCTGTTGAAACAGGTCGATATTTACTACGCTCTACCAACATTGGAGTCAGCGGTATCGTTGACCATAAGGGGAGAATCGTTGCCAGCGCTCCTGCCTATACCACCACCAGCATTACAGGACTGGCACAAGCCCGCGAAGGCTCGACCTTCTATGTAAGGTTCGGTAACTATCTCGCTATTACCCTAATTATACTCACACTATTGATGACAATGGCTTGCTCAAAAAAACCACTAACTAGTAGAATTTCTAAGTAATATATTCGCCAGTCACTAAATATTCTTATACTATAGGCACAATAATAATAAACATCATTAGATATAATAAATACGCGCTTACATAAATAAGAACATTTAAAAAAGGTTCCATAATGACCAAATTCTCTTTATCACTTCTGTGTGCAATACTTCTGTACACTGGCCCTCTTAGCAATATATTCGCCAATGCAATTGATATTAAAGGATCTATTGTTAAGATTTATACTGTTGCCAATCAACCAAACTATCAAGAACCATGGAATACCTCATCCTCACAATTCAGTGGGTCTGGCAGCATCATCGAAGGCAATAAAGTACTAACTAATGCCCATGTCATTGCGAATAGCACTTTCCTTGAGGTAAAACGCTACGGACAAACGAAACGTTATGGCGCAGAAGTTGAAGCGGTTTCACATGATGCTGATTTAGCCATTTTAACGTTAGAAGATGAGGCATTCTTTGATGGAGCCACGCCTCTTACCTTAGGTGATTTGCCCACCACGCAAGAAGAAGTGATTGTATATGGCTTTCCAACAGGTGGTGACACCTTAAGTGTCACTAAAGGTGTTGTTTCACGCATCGAACACCAAAGTTATGCTCACAGCAGCGAATATATGCTGTCAGTACAAATAGATGCTGCTATTAATCCAGGTAACAGCGGCGGCCCTGTCATTCACAATGGCAAAATATCGGGCGTGGTAATGCAGGGCTTAAGAGGTGCTGACAATATTGGATATATGGTACCTACCACGACCGTAAAACACTTCTTCAAAGATATGGAAGACGGCAAATACGATGGTTTTCCCGATATCGGTATTATTGTTCAAGATATGGAAAATCCCTCTTCTCGCAAGAAATTCAAACTTACTGAAGATCAGACCGGTGTGCTTGCTTACAAAATCCTCTTTAATTCACCGGCCATTGATGCCATTAAACCTGGTGATATCATTACCGCTATCGACGGACACAAGATTGCCAACGATGGAACGGTTGAGTTTCGCCCAAAAGAGTACACATCATTTGGCTATTACATTGACAATCATCAAATCGGCGACACCCTTAATATTGACTTGATTCGTAACTCAAAGCCTTTAAACGTTGATTTTAAACTCACCACAACCAGCAAAGATTTTTGGTTAGTACAGCGCGAGCAATATGATAAATTCCCTCGTTATTTCATTTATGGCGGTTTTGTCTTCACACCAGTTACTAAGAACTATGTTAATTCAGGCATGTCTTTTTTCAGTTCGTCCAGCGACTTAAGCAAACTTCTCGATGAATATCCGAGCAAAGAAAAGAAGGAAGCTGTCGTACTTGCACAAGTTTTAGCCTCTAAGAACAATAAGGGTTATCACAACCTGTACGATTGGCTCGTTGAAAAAGTAAATGGTAAAACCTTCAACAATTTTGATGAGTTTCATGCCATCTTCAAGAACGCAGATAAAGAATTTATTACCCTTGAAAATAATGATGGCTATAAAGTGATTATTGATCGTCAGGTTGCCATTGATGAGAACGCTTCGATCTTAGAGCGTTATCACATTGAATCTGCACAATCTCATGATTTGCAACCGAAAGCTGAAGAAAAAGAATCTAACATTGCAGTGAAGACTAAGCCTGTTATCGATGAAAGCCTACAAAACCGACCTTCTGCTTTACCCACAAAAAAGGTACAAGATAAAATAGAAGCAGGTATAAATTTGCATCCTACTCAAGAGAAACTTGGGATGTTAAATCACCTGTAAAAAGAAGATGCAGCCCCATATGAGAAATCAGTGGGGCTATTTGATGGAATACAAGGAAAAACGCGTGCAGACGAGCTGCTTAACAAGCTACTCGCTCATAAACAACAAAGCAGTAGTTGCATTCGTTCTTTTCATCTTTTGAGAAATATTCACGACTGGTTTCACGCCATTCTACTGGATCGAACATTGAAAAGTACGCATCACCTTCAGCAACCTCTGTATCCACTTCCGTCACATACAACTTCGATGCAAACGGCATAAAGAGCTTGTAGATCTGCTCACCACCGATAATCATCACCTCATCACTATCTACCAATTCCTGATTAACAGCCTCAGGGGAATCAAAGGTTTCACACCCCTCTATTGCCAAATCAGTTTGACGGGAGAGAATTATATTGCGCCGCCCCGGTAATGGTCTACCAATAGAATCATAGGTCTTTCTACCCATAATAATTGGTTTGCCCATGGTAATAGATTTGAAGTACTGGAGGTCGGCAGATAAACGCCAGGGAATGGTGTTTTTAACGCCAATAACGCGATGTTTATCCATCGCGACTATCATAGAGAGCATATTACTTTACAACGCGCAATTGAGGGCGCGGACGTTTCGGCTTTTCAGGTTCTGGAGGATCAGTATCAGGCGGTTCGTCACCATCCATATCATCCTCTTTAAACATGGTACCCTGTCCATTCTCTTTCGCATAAATGCCTAGAATAGCACCCATTGGAAGATAAAGATTAAAGGGCTTGCCACTGAAGCGCGCACTGAAGGTAACGTCAGAATTTTCCAATGACAAAGACTGCACAGCTGACGGAGCAATATTCAAGATAATTCTGCCATCTTGAACAAACTGCGTAGGCACAAGAACCTCTTCCACATTTGCATCAACCAGCAAGTGCGGCGTCATATCATTATCTAAAAGCCACTCGTAAATGGCTCTCAGAATATAGGGTTTACTTGAGGTCATGGTCGAATAGATTTTTCTGCAGACGTCAAACTAAGCTGAAATGTTTCACGTGAGAAGACACGATCCATATATTCCAAAACAGGCTTTGCTTCTTTACCAGGCAGATCAATACCATACTTTGGTAAACGCCAAAGAATAGGGGCAATTGTACAATCTACCAGGGTAAAGTCCTCACTCAAGAAATAAGGCTTAACAGAAAAGACATCAGCAGCAGAAATTACACCCTGACGAAGTACATTGCGTGCCTGATCCGCTTTCTCAGCATCACCACTTTCAAGATCATCAATTAGCGAGAACCAATCTTTCTCAATTCGATATAGCGCCAAACGCGAATGTGCACGTGACACAGGATCGATAGGAAGCAATGGTGGGTGAGGAAAACGCTCATCGAGGTATTCCATGATAATGCGTGAATCATAAAGGACTAACTTACGATCCAATAAACAGGGTAAAGAGTTATACGGGTTTAATTCTTCGAGATCTTCAGGAAGATTATCTGGGTCCGTTTCAATAATATCGACCACAATATCTTTTTCAGCCAGAACGATTCTAACTCGATGATTATCAGGATTATCAGGAACCGAAAACACGGTCATGACAGAACGGCGATTAGAAACAGATGCCATCTACGTCTCCATTTTAAATAGATGAATATAGAACGAGCGAACTAAACGCTCGCCATAAATCTGACACCACATCAATATGAGGATCAGATAAAACCAAAAAAGCTACTCTCGGAACCCGAGAGTAGCTATAGAGCAATACTGTTAATATTCTAAATTAATGAATATCTTTCCAGTATTCCTTCTTTAGCATGTAAGCAAGTACTGTAAAGAAGGCTAAGAAAATCATGGTAAAGATACCATAAGTTTTTCTGTGTAACTGAGCTGGCTCACTAACATATGTTAAGAAGTTCGTTAAATCACGTACGACCACATCATATTCAGCAGGTGACATAGTACCAGGCTGCGAGAGATGTAGCGTTTGTTCAACGTGACCATGGCCATCATCATGCTCTTCTAACGTCTGCCAACCTTGGAGCTCCCAAAGTACGTGTGGCATACCAACATTAGGGAATGCAGTATTGTTTACACCTACTGGACGCTTAGGGTCGAGGTAGAAGCTTTTTAGATACGTATATATCCAATCAGATCCACGTGAACGACCAACCAGAGATAAATCAGGTGGAGGCGCACCGAACCAGTTAGCCGCATCATCTTTGTTAATTGAGCTATGCATTAGGGAACCCAAGTTAACAGGCTTGCCTTCTTTGTCTGTCGTGAAAACGATGTTTTCATACATCAGCTTGGCATTTGCATCAGCCAATGTAGCTGCCTCATCACTATCATCAATTGGAACAACAGCCATGCCAGCGTCTTTAGCAACACGATTATAACGTGAAGAACTTAAGCTATGGCAACCCGCACAGTAGTTCGTGTAATAACGAAGACCATTTTGCAAGCTCGACTTATCATGAACATCAATCGGAGCCTTTTCCAGTTCTATGCCACCACCTGCTGCCAATAAGCTTGAAGAAAGCAATGCAGTTGATAGAGCAATTAATAATTGTTTTTTCATCCTGTAACCCTCTCTGGAACGTCTTTCTCAGTGTTAAATGCGCTGATCAATCCGGGCAACAACAAGGTCAATGCCAAGTAACCAACGGTCAATGACCACTGCCACAAGATTTGCGCGGCATCATCGGTTGCTTCAGGGTTATAACGGTAGAATGTCATCGCAACAATTGCAACAGTCAATCCAACAAACCACATGATGTATTTTGCTGTCGCTGGCTTACTATGGATCCACAGCACCAGGAAGAACAAGAAATATACAAGCGTCATCTGCGTCCCAAGCTCTTTCAGCTCAGGAGTAACAGGCTTTACACCAAGGTATCCAAGAATAACAAACGCCACCACAAACAATAAAATATTGATGGTGTGTGCCTTGTTACGATATCTCCAAGAACGAATAGGATTTTTATCAATCCAAGGCAGTAAGAACAACATGATAATCGCCAAGAACATCGCAGCCGTACCCGCAAATGGAGACAATGTTACCGCACGTAGTACTGTGTAGAATGGTGTGAAATACCAAACTGGCGCAATATGCTCAGGTGTCTTCAATGGGTTTGCAGGTTCAAAGTTAGCATGCTCAAGGAAATATCCTCCCATCTCTGGTGCGAAGAATACCACCGCAAAGAAGAAGATTAAGAATACGCTAACACCGACAATATCTTTAACCGTGTAGTAAGGGTGGAAAGGAATACCATCTAGTGGAACGCCTTTATCATCCTTGTGCTTTTTGATATCAACACCGTCAGGGTTGTTAGAGCCTACTGCGTGAAGAGCAACGATATGGACAAAAATTAAACCAACTAGGACCAACGGTAAAGCAGCAACATGTAATGCAAATAAACGATTCAATGTAGCATCAGCAATAACGTAGTCACCACGAATCCACGTAGACAACTCTGGGCCAATTAAAGGAACAGTGTTGAATAGATTAATGATTACCTGAGCACCCCAGAATGACATTTGCCCCCATGGAAGCATATACCCCATGAACGCCTCAGCCATCAATGCAAGGTAAATAGCCATGCCAATAAGCCAAACTAGCTCTCTAGGGCCTTTGTAAGACCCATAGATCAAGGCTCTGAACATATGCAAATAGATAACAATAAAAAACGCCGACGCGCCTGTGGAATGCATATAGCGAATGAACCAACCGCCCGGCACATCACGCATGATGTATTCAACCGACTGAAAAGCCAGCATCTCGTCTGGCTTGTAATGCATGGTAAGGAAAATACCACTAACGATTTGGATAACAAGAACAACTATCGCTAGTGATCCAAAGAAATACCAAAAGTTGAAGTTTTTTGGTGCGTAGTATTGTGCAAAGTGCTCATTCCAGACTTTCGTCGCAGGAAAGCGAGCATCAATCCAATTTAGTAAACCATTCATTATGCAGCCTCCCCGTTCTCATCAATACCGACAAGAAGTGTGTTTTCATCTTTAAACGAATACACAGGAACTTCTAAGTTTGTAGGTGCGGGTACGTTTTTGTAAACGCGCCCTGCTAAATCAAACTTAGAACCGTGACATGGACAGTACCAACCACCACGCCAGTCAGCGCCCAAATCTGCAGGCCCCATTTCTGGACGGAATGTAGGTGAACAACCCAAGTGCGTACAAATACCGATAAGTACCAGGTACTTCTCTTGAATAGCACGTGTAGCATTCTGCGCATAAGCTGGCTGCTGTTCAACAACAGATTCTGGATCAACTAACAAAGAATTATTCTTTGGTAGATTATCAATCATCTCCTGTGATCTGTTAACAACCCATACTGGTTTCTTACGCCAAATTACACGGACTAACTGCCCTTCTTCAACCTTGGAAAGATTTACTTCAACAGGCGCGCCTGCTGATTTCGCTCTTTCACTTGGGTTCCAAGAAGAGAGATAAGGTATGACTGCGGCTCCAGCTCCAGCGGCACCCACAACAGATGTTGCTGCCACTAAAAAGCGTCGACGACTTTTGTCAACTCCCGAATTTTCCATCGATTAACTCCCGAAAAAAAAGTCTATTTTGGCTGCCAGACCCTACGGAAAACGATCTAGCAACGGAATCTCCACCCTATCTTTGTAAGTTTATCAGTACCTACTTATAAGGGCGCATAGGATGGCTTAACAGTGCCAGAACGTCAAGTTTTTATTCAGCATTTGCCCATTAGATTCCGCGATGAAAGATAAGATTTTCCGCTGACAAATCATCAGATTGACGCCCCCATATAACTCTCAAAAATAACTGCACATTTCATGCTGGATTATCAATATCCACGAAGGTGTGCTTTAAGATGAATTTACTGGCAAGATGTTCACCCAAGGCTTTAATTCCGTAACGTTCAGTCGCATGGTGTCCAGCGGCAATGTAATGAACCCCCGTCTCACGCGCCTCATGCACTGTTTTTTCAGAAATCTCGCCACTTAGATAAGCATCAACTTTTTTATCAATAGCGAAAGAAATATACCCTTGCGCGCCCCCGCTACAGTACGCAATGCTTTTAATCGGATGCTCACCCGCCGCAATCACCATCGGTTTTCGACCCAATATTCTCTCAACCTCTTGAGAAAAGTCAGCTAATGATTTCGGCGAAGCAAACTCCCCAACCTTACCCACTCCCTCCGGATCCAGATTCTCGGTGAATGCTATCTCGAAACGTTTCGCTAACTGCGCATTATTGCCAAACTCAGGATGTGCATCCAATGGCAAATGATAGCCTAACAAACTGATATCGTTTTTAATTAACCTAGCAATACGCCCATGCTTCATGCCAATAATACGCGAATCTTCGCCTTTCCAAAAATAACCGTGGTGCACCAAAAGTGCATCTGCTTCTAATTCAATTGCTTTTTCAATCAAGGCTAAGGAGGCTGTTACTCCCGTGACAATATGCTTAACATCGGATTTTCCCTGTATCTGTAAACCATTCGGTGCATAATCAGAAAACGCATCAATATCTAAAAGGGTATGAATATACTGCTGTAAGGTATCTAAATTTTCCATAGAGATTATTGCTTTTCTTGCATGCTAATGATTGGATCAAGAATCCTTTCGCACGCTTCTTCGAATGCTGGCGCAAAGATTGTGAAATCTTCCACCTCATCATAAAAAAGCTGCCAATAAGGTTCGTGCCCCCATGACAATGAGAACTTCTTTCCTGCTGCGACTAACTGAGAATCTTTTGCACGTGGTTTGAACTTCTGTTCATACCAAGCCATTCCTGCACCTACCCAAAAATGACTTAATTGCTTTCTCCCCTGTAAATACTCATCAATAATGATAGATAATAACGCCGAAGCTTCATCCACATGTATCGATGTGAATTCAATATCTCTATCTTTGGCAAATAAATAGGTACTATCCTGGCAATCTTGACGCGCTTGCATAGCAATCAAATGCAAAACCCATGCAGTTAAAAGATCTTTACCTTTCATCTTTGCGAAGCGGTAGAATAATTGCCCCCCCGTATATTGATGATTGAGCTGTCCGATAACACGCATACCCTTCACATCAATATCGACGGGTACTGCATCCAACTTTGTCCCTAAATGAGGTTCCCGTATCTTTTCAACAAACGCCGCAACCTCAGCTTGATAATCATCAATACGTAATTCACCGCTTATACCAAGTGGGAAATCGCCTTTTGCAACAGCCTTTGAAGAATCGTCAAAACAATCATGCTCCAGTAATTGCTCTATCCATTGTTGCTGCTGAAGGTAGAGATTAAGCCCATCCAAATCGAAATGCTCAGATGAACCTTGTGACTCATCAATACGAGGAATACGCAACCCAAGTACCTGTTCTGCAAAGTACCTCTGCGGGTGTCCAATAAAACCAAGTAAGTCATCCAGGGCAATCACCTCAACAAACTCTTCATCTTCAGCAATGGGTTCATGCCAAGTGGGAGGAACGCCATTTTTATCTTGTAACGCATTAGCCATTTGAAAGTGTCGATCAGAATAGCTGAACAATCCATCTGAGCTAAAATATTTTGCACTGTGCGCATGTAATGGATGCGAGTAAGAAATATCAGCCTGCCTAATCTTATAGTACTTATCAAGCACCTCTAATAATTCAGAAACCACAATAGAAGGCTGAATCGCATCATTGGTTTTATTAGAAAAACCAACATAGCTCAGTAACAATTGCTGACGAACCGACAAAAGCACTTCTAAAAACTGGTAACGATCATCGTCACGCAGCGATCGATCCCCGATGCGCTTTTCGCTCCTTGCCATTAAATCAAAATCAGAGGGTACATCTTGGCGCGGGAACTCCCCTTCATTCATTCCAATAAGCGCAATCACCTTAAATGGAATAGCACGCATCGGCAACATCGAACAGAAGGTCAAGCGTCCACGCATAAATCCAGATGAGCTCTGCTGTTGCTGCGCATAGTCCCTCAGCCACAACAAAATAACCTCAAGCGATAATGGCTCTTTATTCAGCGCATAACCTTTCTTAAGCTCCTCTATATATTCCTGCAACTGTTTGAAAGCATCCCGATAACTCTCATCCGTTTTAAAGAGACGTTGCGCACTCTCTATCAATAACTCACTCCAGTCCTCTAAACTGTGGCTTTTGCTAAAGCGTTGTTTAGCAATATTCAGCATCACGATAAAATCACGCAATCCCCCTAAAGCTTGAGCCGTTGAACCCTCAACATCCACATAGGGTAATACACCGTCATGGAATTCTTCCTCATCCAACATGTAGCCCATCAACAACCGCTCTAGACCACTTTGCCAACTGGTCGTGGAGATTGCTGGCAAGTGATGCGCCTCACGGTGCTCGGCCGAAGCACCCCAGCGAATATTGGTACTTTCTATCCACTGCTTCACCACATCTAATTGCGTAGCGGATAAACCGAAGTTTTCATAAACAGCGGGCTGCTCAAGGATGCTGACAACATCAAACCATTCCCAACGACTCTTAGCAACTGTCAAAAACTGTGTAAAAGTATCCAACATTTGATTGCTCTGTTGCGACATCGCATCCGCAATCGAATAGGAAACATCATAGAAAACCGCTGAAATAAAAGGCGCATATTGATGAATATCAGGTGCCATCACCACCACATCACGCAATTCTAACGTTTCATCCGCATCAAACGCCGCTTGAATCTGATCACGCAACACTTCAACTTCACGCATACGACTATGACAAGCATTGAGCTGAATACTACGATCTACCTCACCTTCATATTCACTAAAATCCGTTTTTACCAAGTCTTGCTGTAAATGCTCCAAGAGGCTATGCACTGGTATGTCATCATCGTCAAAACTGGTAAAATCAAGATCAAAGTTAATCGCATCATCTGCCAATAATTGCTGAAAATCCCTACCTTGTTGCCCAAGCATACTTAATATGGGGTTACCGTCTGACACCTCTATAGATGATATTGATTTGGCAAATAAGTCTTGTTGCTGATCAGTTTGCCATTGTTGCTTGGTTTTAATATCACCCCAAAAACCAGCCGCCGGGCTTAACAAATAGAAATGCACATCAATATGTCGCGCAACGGCTTGAATTAATTCCAGATAGATAGGCGACATAGCACTGATGCCAAACACAGATAAACGCTCAGGAAGAAATTCTCGGGCTTTTTCACTGGATAACGTTTGCAACTTCTCAATCGCCACGCGCCAACGCACCCCCTTCCCTTCAGCTTCTAGTGCCTGCCATAGCTGACATTGCCATTCTTGATCTCCAGGTAAACTATTGCAATCAGCAAACTGCCACTGCGTCATCCAATCCGGACGTAAAAACTGATACTGGTCGTAGGTATAAGCGAGCTGTTTGGCTAATTGAAAACGCTTAACCTCAAGTTGTGAGCCTTGTAAATACTGATGTAGCAAGCCCTCTTCCTGCATCGATATATTGCGCAACAATGCTTCAAACTTCCATAGCATTTGTTCTTGGGTATAAGAAGGCTTGATTTTTTCTTCATCATACATCAACTGATCAATCAGAGTATTGTAAAACTTACCAGGAAAATGAAAATCGTAGTTTGACCAAACGGCTCTAGACTCCGCCATCTGTTGACAAATCCAGCGCTCCATTCCCTGGCTTTGGATCAAAAAACATTCAACCGAAAACGGGGATGACAAGGGGCTTTCTAACACCATAGCCATGTGCTGAAGCAGATATTCCGCTTTATTTGAAGTATGAAGAACGAACATAACAAACCTTTTTGAAGTCGCTGAATAGTACCTTGTTTGCAGCATTTTATGAACTCTTTCACGCTGTTCATTGACTGGCGAGAAGCCACACTTTCACGTATCATTCAGCTTCACAAAAAATCCCCACACAGCGCATTACTAAGGAAACCGCATGTCATCAACAAAAAAAGGGCTAGATCTGCAATGGCAAATTCTTATCGCCATTATCGCAGGTATCACATTCGGCATCGTCATCAATATGAATCTTGGAGCGAATGTTACTGAAGGTCCAATTTATGCCATCAAAACCTTCTTTGCCTATGGCGGAGACATTTTTATTCGTTTGCTCAAAATGCTCATCGTACCGTTGGTTTTTGCCTCTATTTATATGGCAATCGCCAAGATCGGCAGCCCACAAGAATTAGGAAAGCTTGGGGGTAAAACGGTTGCTTATTACTTCCTGACAACCGCACTTGCAGTATTGATTGGTCTTATCGTAGTGAATCTGATCAATCCTGGGCAAGGCATTGATAGAACGGCTTTAGAAGCACTGAATATTACTACTGAAGTTCCAGAAGCCGTTTCCAATCAAGGGGTAGGTGAGCGCAGCGCAGTCTTGATCATTATCGATACCTTCGTCAATATGATCCCGAAAAACCCAATTGAATCCTTTGCTAAAGGCGATATCCTACAAATCATCTTCTTTGCTGTATTCCTTGGTGTTGTCTCAAACCTGGTTGGCAGAAGATCAGAAAGCATGACGGCAGTCATCGAAAGCCTTGATAGCATGATGCAAAAAGGCGTCATGCTGATTATGAAAATCGCCCCTTATGCCATTTTCATGCTGGTTGCGGCTATTTTTATGGACTTAGGTTTCGCTGCACTTAGTGCCTTGGGAAAATATGCGGGCACAGTCATTCTCGGCCTAACGATTCATGCTGTCATCATCTTGCCTATTCTAGTCATGGTACTTGGGCGCTACAGCCCCATTAAACTAGCAAAAGCTGTAGCTCCTGCTCTCCTTACTGCATGGTCTACCGCATCAAGCGCAGCGACCTTGCCGATCACCATGGCAAACCTGAAAAACCGTGCTGGTGTTGATGGCAAAGTGTCTAACTTCGTACTGCCTCTGGGGGCAACTATCAATATGGATGGCACCGCACTTTATGAGTCTGTCGCGGTTATCTTCATCGCGCAATTACTGGGAATCGATTTAACACTCGGCCAGCAAGCCATCATTTTCATCACCGCTTCACTCGCGGCTGTGGGTGCAGCAGCTATTCCAGGCGCAGGACTTGTCACCATGGGTATAGTACTAACCGCCGTTGGCTTGCCTTTGGAGGGTATCGGCTTGATCTTGGCGATTGACCGTATTCTTGATCAATTCCGTACATCCATAAATGTTTGGGGTGATACCACTGCGGCTGTTGTAATAGGACGCTCAGAAAACGCGATTGATGATTCAATCTCACCTGAAAACCCACTACAAACAAACCAGATAACTAACGGTTAAAAAAGATGACGAGACATATGGAGAGTGTTATGCCTCGTTGATGATACAAAAATAACGCCAAAGGCATGATATGAGTCTTGACATCAGTATACCTGAACAGGGGTTTACCACCATTGACCTGATACGCCATGGTCATATTGTGCATCCTGAATACTTCTGCGCACCTGAGGATGAACCCTTGTCCTTTACAGGATGGCGCGAAATGGCCATTGCCACACAAGACACTCATTGGGATCAGATCATAAGCTCAACGAGTGCGCGCTGTAGATGCTTTGCTTCCTCCTATGCCCGAAAAAGTACACAGTCATTAGAAATTAACAAAGAATGGCGCGAAATGGAGTTCGGCAGCTGGGTAGGCATTGATAAACAAACCATCTGGGACAATGAAGCCCCACTTCTCCATCAACTATGGTTTAATCCAAAAGCCTTTACTGCACCAGACGGTGAGTCTATGCAAGGCTTCATCGAACGCATTCAAGATGCGTGGGAGCAATTACAGGAATCACATGCGGGCAAAAAAGTCTTACTCATCACTCATGCTGGAGCTATTCGCGTGATCCTCGCAACGGCCTTGGGCATCAGCTACCAAGAAACACTCCAGTTTGAAATTGCCCATGCCCATTTCACACGACTACGTGTTTATGCTGATGGTGGCGTATCATTTTTAGGACATGGGCTACCTAAAATTAGCCAATAACACACCATGCTTTCCTTTATGACGCCATTTTTGCTTGCATTGTCATTACTGACACGTATACCCGTTCCTGATTTCAAAAACGAGATTCAAGCACAGCAAATAGGGCGCTCAACACTCTTCTACCCTTTTGTTGGTCTGGTGATTGGTACCCTGCTCTCTCTTACCGTCTGGATACTCCCTGCAACGCAACATACACTACTCATTGCTAGCATTATTACCGTCTTGTGGATAATGATTACTGGAGGTATACATCTTGATGGCTTAGCAGACAGTGCCGATGCATGGCTAGGCGGCTTTGGAGATCATGAAAGAACCCAGCGCATCATGAAAGATCCCCTTGTAGGAGCTGCTGGTGTAATCGCGATCGTTGCTTTAGTGCTACTAAAAGTCACAGCACTTGACGCATTGCTACAACAACAATTCCTCATCGCCTTACTTGTAAGCCCCATTATCGGTAGAGGTATGATTTTGTTACTGTTCCTCACCACCCCCTATATTCGCAAAGAAGGCATGGCAAACGACGCCACTAGCCTCATGCCAAGAAATGGCGCGTTGATAGCGCTAACTCTGGTATTTATACTTGGATTTACTGTTTCAATTATCGCCATGTTAGCAACATTGATTATGTTCTATCTGCTTCGTCGATTGATGATGAAACGTTTACACGGCTGTACCGGTGATACCGCAGGTGCTACGGTAGAAATTATCGAAATGGTATGGCTGGCAACCGTAGTCCTGTTTTAAAAAGTATAGGGCTTAGGCTTACCCTTCAACTTGCTCAGGGTTTGACTGATTCAGACCAAAAAACAGCTATTTCTTGCGAATTACCACGAAAAATAATGCGTTCTTTCTTTTTCTCTATTTGATAATCGTACATTGGATCGTAGTATTCAAATAAGATTCGGCTCATCCATGCTTCGTGTAACTCAACACCCTGCCCCTTTTCTTCTGCCTCTAATGCCTGCATGAGAAGCTTTCGTAATTCTTGATAACGCACGCCTCCCAAACGTTTTTGAATACGCTCCAGACTGCCTAGCAAAGCTTCCTTGTATTTCTCGAAACCGACTGTCTCACCATATATTTGTGTATAGTCTTCCCGGGCATCAATCGCATATTCTTGGATGCTCACTTCCAATCGCTCATCATCCGACACCTCCAAAAAGATGATGGGTGATTCTGCCATCCTTTCAGTCAGAGAATGTGGTAAATGCACGGATCCGACATTTCGGCCCTCATCCTCTAATAAAATTGAACGCCGCTCGACCTGATCGTATTTCAACAATTCAATATATAGTTGATTTTCAAAGTCAATTTGTGTTGGTTGCGGAGATGCCTTGCGTCCAAAAGCCGAGCCACGGTGATTAGCCAATCCTTCTAAATCAATCATCTGATCAGTTTTGTGCAGAAAGCGAGTCTTTCCCGAGCCTGTTCGCCCACTTAATAGGGTAAATTCGAAATCATTGATGAAGACATCCCCCATATCAATGAGATAACGGCGCATCGCTTTGTAACCACCTTCAATACGGGGGTAACGAATGCCCGTGGTATCAAATATCCATTGCTGGGTTATCTTGGAGCGCATCCCTCCACGAAAACAATACAAAGCGCCCTGTGGATTATCCTTAAAAAACTGCACCCACTGACCAATACGCGCTTCTCGGAGTTCAGGTGTTAACAAAGCTTCGCCCAAAACGATAGCCTCATCTTGTCCCTGCTCCTTATAACGAACACCGACCTCATGCCGTTCCTGATCATTCATCAGTGGCACATTACGTGTATGTGGAAATGCGCCTTGCGTATATTCGACAGGTGCACGTACATCAAGTAGCGGCGTATCTTGGGTAAAAACATCGGCAAGGTTTTTAAGTAATGGCAGGTCAGTGCTAAATTTTATCATGCAAGGAATAGTAGCGTATTTTTTATGATTAAAGCATCGCCTATTAGAATTTTCCAATCATCAGACAAGCTCCGCATGCAATCCCCCACAAATTCTGGCATTATTACGTCATAAAAATGACCCACGTTCCACATAAACGTAGGGTAGAGAACATTCTAATTCCAAAAAGGATTGGGTAATGACATGGAAACCTAGAGTCGTCGTAGCGGCCGTTATTGAAAAAAACGGGAAGTATCTTGTAGTTGAAGAAAATGTTGATAATACGAGGGTTATCAACCAACCGGCGGGCCACTTAGAGCCAAACGAAACCATTATTGAAGCAGTTAAGCGAGAAACACTCGAGGAAACGGGCTGGAAGTTTGAACCAACGCATCTTGTTGGTATCATGCACCTCCTGAATGAAAATACGAATCGTATTTTCATCCGATTTACTTTCACTGGCAAACTCATTGAACACATACCCGACTATCAAATTGATCCAGACATTAACGCCGTACACTGGATGACCTATGAGCAAATTAAAGCCCAACAAAACATGTTCTGGCGTAGCCCTTTGGTTATGCGCTCCCTTGATGCTCACCGTGCTGGTATTCGTCACCCAATGGACATTCTTCACACGATGGATGCTGCGGGTGCGTCATGTCTAGGCGAGAACGAGTTATTGTCGGTATCTCCGGCGGCGTAGATTCTTCCGTTGCAGCACTATTATTGATTGAACAAGGCTATCACGTTGAAGGTCTGTTCATGAAAAACTGGGAAGAAGATGACGATGCTGAGTATTGTGCAGCAGAAGTGGATTTAACAGATGCAAAATCAGTCTGTAATGATTTAGGCATCAAACTTCACACCGTCAATTTTGCTACCGAATATTGGGATCGAGTCTTCAAATATTTTCTTGAAGAATATCGCTCGGGTCGCACCCCAAATCCCGACATTATGTGTAACAAAGAAATCAAGTTTAAAGCATTCCTGGATTTCGCTGTTAACCTCGGCGCCGATTACATCGCAACTGGGCACTATGCTCGCAAAGACTTCCACAATGATCACTATCGTATGCTGAAAGGCATGGATAATAATAAAGATCAAACCTACTTCCTCTACACACTCGGGCAACAGCAATTGGCTCGTAGCCTTTTCCCTGTGGGAGAATTAGAGAAAAGCAAAGTGCGAGAACTCGCTGAAACAGCTGGTTTCACAACGGCCAAGAAAAAAGACAGCACGGGTATTTGCTTTATCGGCGAGCGTAAGTTCAAAGAGTTTCTTGAGCGTTTCTTACCTGCGCAACCCGGTGACATCATAACGCCTAATGGTGAAAAAATTGGTAAACATAGCGGCTTGATGTACTACACCTTGGGACAACGTCAAGGCTTGGGCATTGGTGGCCTTGCTAATGCCAGCGATGATCCCTGGTTTGTGATTGGTAAGAACCTTGATACCAACCAACTCATCGCTGGACAAGGACATAACCACCCTCTTCTCTTTAAGCCCTCGCTTAGCGCGCAGAATTTGCATTGGGTTGATCGTGAAACACCAGCTGCAACATTCTCGTGCACAGCCAAAATTCGCTATCGCCAGCAGGATCAAGCCTGCACCGTTACCATGAGTGATGATAATCAGTATTGTGAGGTGGTTTTTGATGAGCCACAGCGTGCGATTACTCCGGGGCAATCTATTGTGTTCTATCAGGATGAGATTTGCTTAGGTGGCGGGATTATTGACTAATTTGGCCACAGGGAACCACGAATCCAATCGCGCATGAGCAAATAGCTACGCTTGAACATAGGCAGAATGCTATTGAACTTTACGAATTCGATAATGCTCAGGATTAGCACCCATCTCATTTGCGGTTAACCCTCCCTTCCGTTCAATGAGAGCTGCCACACCACGTAAACCCCGCTTGTTCGCCACATCCAACGGCGTCTCACGCGCATTACTCACAACGTTCAGGCTCGCCCCTTTATCAATAAGCAAACGAGCAATTTTCGCTCTACGCCAATTCAGAGCATCTAGCAAAGGTGTAGAACCAAAACGTCCACGTGTATTGGGATTAGCACCAGCATTGAGCAATTGTCGAGTAATAGGCAAGTTTTGTCCTAAGACAGCAAAATGCAAAGGCGTTTGTTGAGAGATATCTGCCCAATCAAGTTTTGCACCACGCTGAAGGATTTTACCCACTAACACGTCATTTTTGTGTCCAACCGCAATATGTAGAACAGTTTGTTTTTGCTGGTTACGGATATTCACATCTGCACCTGCATTGAGCAGCAAGTCCATCAAGTTCAAATCAGCCTTACGTGTTGCAATATGCAATGCCGTATCCTTATGATCATTCGAGGTATTCACTTTCGCACCAGAACGCAGTAATAAAGACACCAACTCAGGCTTAACCTGCTCCACCGCCTGAATCAAAGGCGTTCTGCCATAAGTACCAGCACGATTAATATCCGCTCCTGCACCAATCAACAAGGTCGTAAATTGTAGATCTTCTTTAGCCATGGCCAATTGCAGATTCGAATCGCCACGCTTTTTTGGTTCATCAGAAGCAGCCCCATGATCTAGGAACAACCTCACAAAATCAGGCTTTTCATAACGAATGGCACGATGTAGTAAGGACTCAGCGCCATGCGTTTTATTGGGATCAGCCCCCAGTTGTAGCATCACTCTCGCCATTGCCACATTATCGCTATTTAGCACCGTAAACAAAGGCGACATACCTTTCTCAGGGTTAAGATTAGCCCCAGCACTTACCAGCATTTGCATGGCTTGCGAATCCTCTTTACGAATCACTTTGTCAATTAATGCTGAATAGCTAAAATCTTTGCGGTGTGAGGCATGATGTAATAGTTTCTGTAATAGCTGATATTGCGTTGGATCACTGCGCATGACGGTATCAAATAAGCCGGCATAATTATGCAGTCCATGCACATCGCTCCCCTGATCAATAATCAGATTAGCAATATCCCACTTTCCCAGCTGCAAAGCTTTAGACAAAATCACGTTGCCCCGATAGTGAATAGACCTTGGTTCCAAGGCTAATAACTTCTGAACTGCTAGTACATCATTCTCACGAGCAGCCATTTCCATCACAAAGCCAACCGCTGTGATCTTTGCACGTTGCTCATACGGTAGATTTAAGTAGCTATCAGGGTATAAACCAGCAAAATGCGTATTATTGATGATATTCGCAAAATACCCAGCCGCAGGGTTTGCGGCTTGTGACAACAGCCATTTCACCGTCTTGGTGTCGTAACGTGCCAAAGCTATATCAAACGCGGTACCACTCGCAAATTGATAACGATTTTTACCGGCTAAAAAAGGGAATGTTTTATCAGCCCGAACACGGGTCTTTATCACGACATGAGGAGTAGAAGAGCGATAATTGATATCAGCCCCCTGCTTCAGCAGACCTTTCGCAGTCGCTAAACCTCCACGCGAAACCGCTAGTAATAACTGATCATCGATAGAAAAAGCTGAATCCGGACATTCTCCCTCATCGTCAGCATTTAACGAACCGCACAACGCTGCTGCACTCAAATCATCGTTTGGACTCATCGCCATTAGTAACAACAAGACGATAAAAGACAATATTGAAATATATCTTTTAATCATAGCAAGGCACTCTTTTTATTTAGAGTTATAGATTTTTGTTATTATCTCTTACCTATAGGCGCTGATTACAAAAACGTCAAATTTTTAATCAAAAAATGTTTTTATCTTCAATAAAATTGAACAAAATAACCTATTCTTAG
This sequence comes from uncultured Thiotrichaceae bacterium, assembly GCA_902727985.1. Taxonomy (GTDB): domain Bacteria; phylum Pseudomonadota; class Gammaproteobacteria; order Thiotrichales; family Thiotrichaceae; genus HyVt-477. The sequence continues at coordinate 24,635 of CACVAY010000032.1, forward strand.
TACGAGGCGATTCGATAATTTTCAGACACTAGAACTATCCAACGAGGACAGAAAAATGGGTAAAGAAGACATAGATGACAAATTAGAAAAAGGCTATCACAGCATGTTACATGCAGTAGAAGACCTAGTCGGAAAAGAGGGTAAAAACATCAAAGACGCTTTACATATTGCAGAAGGTAAAATTTCCGAGTGGAGTGAACTTGGTCGTGAAGAAATTGCTGAAATTAGCAAAGAAATAGAGAAAGATCTTGGCTCTATGGGAGAGACCATTGAAGCCGCCAAAAAAGGTTTTCGAGAAAAATGGGAAGTCGATGCAAAATACCTTTCCGATGCAACGTGGGACAAACTCAGTTCTATTGCGGATAAAACCACGCTTGGCCTAATCAACTTTAGAGAGGAGATGGAAGAACGCATTGCAGAAGCAACCGAAGACCTACATGAACGAGAGCACAAAGATCATCAAAAATGGAAAAGTGACTATGCCATGTGGTTGGATGATATTGCTTTATGGAAAAGTGAACATGAAAAAGTCAATGAACAAATTGCCTCTATTCAATTAGGGCTCCAACTCAACCAAGATAAACTTGATGCACACGTACAAGAAATCAATACGAATGAGTACATCAACGACGTTCATGAAAAAGATATTTCCCATGCTGTAAAAGACCCTGACAATGATGTTATTCAAATCATCACCGAACATAATGAAGAAGCTTATGAAAATATGAAACGTCGTCACGCAGAGCAAGAGCTTGCTCATGCTGAACTCAAAAAGCATCACTGGAAAACGATGGTACTACTGCAAAAACTCCATACACATTTGAGCGAAGATCCAGATAAGGAATAGACAACAACAAGATAGAAAACGGAAACCGCAACAACTCACGCGGTTTCCTTAACACTTTTCACTACTGACTAACAAAGCCTACTGTGGCATCAACAACTTTTTGATTCATCAAAATCTTGCGATGCCCATAGCCTGTAGTTGACAATAGTTCTGAATTTAACGCAGCGTCATGCAACTGTGTAGCATGTTCATAAGGCACTTCGTGATCTTCTTTGTCGTGGATAAGTAATGTTTCCTGGCTAACTTTCTGGATATTTAAAGTGGGTGATAAATCATCCCAATGCCACGCCTTACCATAAGCATTATCCAGTTGTTTATATGCTGTTTGCTCCATAGCACTGACCACTTGGTCACTCATTTCGAACACATCTCCAAACGTACGGGTAACCCAATGTATATCTGCAAAGCAGCTAATTAATACGAGTTTCTCAGGTTTAATCTGATAACGATGCACCGTCAATAAAGCCGTCCCCGAACCGAAGGAGTGACCAATAATAGCTTTTAAACCCTCTCCCATTTTGACTTCTTTTTTTACTACCTCAGACAATATTAAGGACGCCTCCAGCATATTGGTGTTCTTACCTGATGATTCGCCATGTGCTGGCAAGTTGCACCCCACCACTCGATAACCCGCATCGACCAAGGGCTGCACAAACGAAAACAACTGCGTGCTTCTCCCCCCCCAACCATGAGAGAGCAAAATCACGGGGCCTTCTCCCCACGAACGAACGGCAATTTCCTTATCGTGAATGGTGTAAAAACGCACATCCGCAGATTCACTCGTTGCCACTTCACGCGCTGGCATCCGATGCTTTGGGGGAATCATAAACAAGCGCAGTGCCAAACGTCCTGCTAATGGTCGTGAAACCTTATCAAGTACTTTAAAGACAAACGTCATTACCGCAAAAAAAGCACGCAATGATAAGGGCATCGCTTGGCTATTCTTAAACGGATGATCTTTCTTTTCCATGACTCAAAATCTCAATGTAAATACTCAGACATGCGCACAGTAACACCCATCTTTTCAAAGATCTGCAACAAACCATAATAGGTACGATTATGAAAAATAAACTCTTCAGCAATATGATCAACCTTGATTGATTCATGCATCTTTTTCATCGGTTCTTTGCCACGCTTCGTATAATCAGCATTTACCGAAAAGTCAAAACTTTCCCCCTTATATGGCTCGCTAATCCACTGACCAAAACCCCGTAAAACCTCTTGATACAATACCTCATGGTCATGCTGATAATTCATGCCAATTTCTTCGTAGGCCGGGAACAATAATGAAGGATCATCATCAATATACGCCTTCACCAAACGGGAATAGACTTGCACAAACCGGTCGGAGACGTGTCGCACACAACCAAAATCAATTACCGTTATCGAACCATCTTCATGAAACAGATAATTCCCGGGATTTGGGTCGGCATGCAAGCATTGCAATTCATGCGTGGCATACCCAAAGAAATCGAATAAACGTTGACCGACTTGGTTACGCATCTTCTGAGATGGCTTGGTTGCCAACCAGGCGTCGAGATGCAAGCCGCCTTCAATAAATTCTGTAGTCAATACTCGCTCACTGCTAAAATCGTCATAGACAGCTGGAATGCGAATCCCCTCCATCTTCACACGATCTTTAAACCAGTGCGTATTTTGGGCTTCGTTACGATAGTCTACTTCTTCCAATAAACGCGCCTCTATTTCATCCAAGGATTGCAAGATAAGATGCGTATTCGACATACCTCGTGCAACGCCACGAATCAACCCAAGATCATTTTTAATCGCGACATGGATACTCGGATATTGCACTTTAACGGCAACATTTTGCGCACCCACTTTTGCCTTATGCACCTGCCCCAGGCTGGCTGCCGCAAAGGCTTTTGTTTCAAATTCGGCAAACACTTTTTCAGGTGGCTGATGTAGTGCCTCCGTTATCGCTTTACGCACTAGAACTCGATTTAAAGGCGGCACCTGATGGAATGATTTTTCCAACTCTTTTCGGTATGAGTCAGGTAGCCAGCCCTGCTCCATGCCAATCATCTGCGCAACTTTTAATGCGGTTCCACGTAATTGCACCAGTGCCTTAAATAACACGTCTGCATTCTTATCATGCACACTTAGCTGAGCTTCTTGCTGCTTCGACTCTGATAGAAAGGGCCGTTTCACCTTATGTTGAAGCGTTCGCGCACCCACTTTCATCGCTGCTAATCCGGCAACACCTGAACGTGCCAGCTTGCCTTGTGGCACACCGCCACTCATGCTTTTTTACCCTTTTTAGGACTGACATGATCACACATAAACTCACGCTTTACTGACTTAGCGACCTTACTCGTTTCTGACAAACTATCGAAATGCGTCATTACATGCGTACGGAACAAGAACGACAATAAATCTAGCGACTTACCGACTAAGCCTTGATGCAAAATATTCGCAATAATCTCCATGCTACGATCCACCAACTGCGTTGTGTTCGCAAAGCCCTCTGAATCATCTTTCAACCAATACGCCAGTACACCCGATTGGTAATCCCAAAACAAACGCGGCAACAACTCCTGATATGGTTGATCTGGAATCTCCCCGGCTTCTATAGCAGCTTCCAGCATATCGGTGACCATTTGGATAAATAGATGCTGAGTCTCGGCTAAATGCACCATGCTTGAGGCTGGCGAGTAGAAGGTCAGCTTGAACACTTCCTGCAAAAACTCTCGCGCAGGCAACCAAACCTGTAGCTCCATATCGAGCAAAGCTTGCAACTGTTCATGCAAGGAATATTCATGGAAATCCTCAATAGCTTTTAACTCATCCATGACCTGATGCTGCACATGCTCGCAATAACCGTAGAGTAATTTCTCTTTAGAAGGAAAGTAGTTATAAATTGTCGCATCACCCACCCCTGCCCTACGTGCAATTTCCCGCATAGAGGCTGACTTATAGCCTTTTTCAATAATGACATCGACTGCTGCTTCAAGAATTTTAATACGGGTTTTGGCTTTACCTTCTTCACTAACTTTCATAACTACATCACTCCAATATATATATTGCTACACATAAAATAGCACATTTATTATATTTTACTATAGTAATTTTACTTTAAGTGGTTTCCAAAAACATGCTTAACATAAAATATACAGACGCAAGTCACACCCACTCTATATTGAGGAATGGATAAACTAGAGTAATTAGGAAGCTACTTGATGCGTTTCAAAAGCTGTTTGAGTTTAGCAATGGATGTTTGACGAAAAGAGTCGGTTGCGGGTGTATAACAAAGCTCCGTATATAGCCTCGTAAAATCATTGATTGATTCACTCATATGAGGATTATGCGCCGCCGCTAATTGCGCATAGTCAGCAGGGGTTTGCGATAGCTCACGAACAATACCTTTTTTAGCCAGCACACCACAGAACTTGCGATACAACCTGTGCTCTATCGCTTCTTGTCGGTGCCTCTTGGCTAAACCGAGGAATAGTGACCAGCATAGCATTAACCCTGCAAATATCCCGCCAACCGTCAGTGCTACTTTTGTGATAGAAAACTCACCGAACAAGCGTTGCATCATTTGTGATTGCGCACCCTTATCGTAACCCAGTACAAAACGTCGCCAAGCATACTGACTTGCATCTAGTTGTTGGCGCAATCCGTCCAACCACTTGTGTTTCGCAGGAGAAAGTAGCTGATTTTCAAGGAAGCTACCTTCTTCTTGCACAGCAGTTTCAAGGTTTTTCTCGACCCGTTGTGGAGCAACCATTGTTGTTGGGTCAAACCGTACCCAGCCCTTGTTTGCTAACCAGACTTCTGTCCACGCATGGGCATCGTACTGATGGACAGCCAGATAATTCCCCTTTTCATTCCACTCCCCGCCTTGATAACCTGCCACGACTCTCGCTGGAATCCCAACAGCTCGCATCATATACACAAAGCTTCCCGCATAATGTGCACAAAATCCCCGTTTACTTGCAAACAAAAACTCATCAATCGAATGCCTCTCGGGGAGTACCTCTGGTCGCAGCGTGTAGTAGAAATTTTGTTGTTGATACAGATTTAATACTTTCTGGATATAGTCTTCAGCTGAATAAGCCTCCTTATATAAGCGGTCTGCCATCACCCTGGTTTGCGGATTCTGATCGGCAGGTAATTGTAATGCCATACGGCGATCTGTATCGTGCAGATTCACTTGTTTAAGTGCATTGGGGAAGCTCGTGATTTTTACTAGCAAGGGTTCAATAACATCCTCACGCGCCATAATTCGGTAGTCTGATCCAAAAATAGCTTCCCCCTGCATTTCAACCACAGCTGCTAAGGCAAACAACCAGGATTGCGCAGAACGTTCGTAAATCACTTCATACTGTCGACCAAACCCTTGCTTAACCAAGCTACGTTTGATGTCTTGTTCAGAGGTTCGTAAATTCAGTTTAATCTGCTCTGATGACAAATCATCTGCAAATTGTGTCCATGTTTTTCCATCAAAATGTTGCAATACCAAGCCACGCCAATAGAGTTCGTTTTGTGCTGGTCTTTCACCGGTAAATGTCACACGAAAGGCCAAGTCATCTGATTGACTGAGATTCGCAATATCTCCTGGGGTCATGCGATCGGTCATTCCGGTTTTGGCATGACCTGATGCCAAATTTAACGTCCACAGCGGTGAAATGCGTGGTGTTAATACGAACAGCGCCAACATCAAAGGCAAACATAGCAGTAACATCCAACCAGCCAGTTTCAGGTTCTCAATGATACGGGTGCTATTCGATTGAATCGCAATCATTGCTGCCGTCAACAATGCCATTGACGCAATACCGTAAAAGGCAGAGAATATTTCTTGTGAATAGAGGAATTGTACTGCCACAAGCAAATAGCCTGTCAGAATAACGACCATTGCATCGCGTCTTGTGAAGACTTCTAAACTCTTGAACACAAAACCTAATATAAGTAACGATGCCATCATATCAAGCGAGACATGTTGCAAACCACTGAATGCTAATCCTGCAACACCCATCACGACTACTAATAATTTACTGATGATACTTGGCTTTTGCATATACCCTTTCATCACTCGATAACGCCATACTGCAGAAAACACCAACACAGGTAGCAACCAAATCGGCAAATAGAAAGCAAGGGGTAAAATAACAACTAATTGCGCTGCAAGTAGCCAGAACATGCCTGCATAGGTAACGGGGTTGCTTTGCGGATATCCTCTGGTAAACATAGCTAGCTATCCTCACCATAAAAAGCCAGGGCTGTGAGACAGGCATTTTTATGTGCTTCACCTTGGGCAGTAGGAATCGTTTTTCCGGGAATTTTTAAACCGTAAGACACTTGTTCCAAATGGCATTGCAAAACTCGCGCGCAGAGATGTGAGAGCTTATTTTCAATGCCATGAATATTCAATGCATCCCAATCTAACCATAGATCCTGACTCGCGTAATCGACAAAGGATTTGGTATGCAACTCCCCAGTTTTGGCATAAGTTCCCCAATGAATATGTTTGGGCGAATCCCCTGTTTCATAGCTACGGATACCTGAAAAGTCAGTACTTCCACGCGCAATTTCTTTGCCATCATCGGCCATATCATCGGCATTTCCACTTTGCCCTATCATTTCTTGCAAAACAGGTTTTGGGTACACAATGCTTTCCATATTCAGGGAAGCATAAGACCACGCGACAATCAGCCCTGTTGGAAAACGAGTAAATATTTCTAGGCGTTTAGGTATAAATCGTCCTCGTTGCTGTGTGCTATGCGAAATTTTGAAACGTACTGTTTCTTGCTTTCGAAGATTCACTTCTGCGGCATCTTCATGTTTCCATCCGAAAACAACGCCTGATACTGCATGATTAACAGGACATTCAACTTCAATCTCAAAAGCAGCTTTATCACCTGCAAAGCAGGGGCTGGATCCCACTGTTTTAATCGTCAACCCTGATAGGTTACGATAGGTAAATAGTATATTCACCACAAGCAGAGCAAACAGCCAGAAACTCAAACCATAGACTAAAGCGTTTTGGAAATTCACGGCCATAAGAAAAATCACTAACGCTGCAACGGCTAAAGCCAAGCTACTCGACGTTGGCAATACGAAGATTTTATTTAATCCAAGGGTGATAGAACTATCATTTGGGAATCGTTGTTTTAGCCATCGATCCCTTGTGGATTTCCAATTGGCCGAAAGCGCACTAAGCACTGACACCTGCTCCTATCGTATCAACGGCATTTAAGATATGACGCGCTAATAAATCACCTCGTGTCTCCTTCTTACCGACCAGTCGATGCCCCACTACAGCAACGAACACCGCTTGTACATCTTCCGGCAATACATGCCCACGACCTTGTAACATTGCCCAACATTGTGAGCTTTTCATCAAAGCCTGCGCCCCACGCGGAGACAAACCTAAATGGCAGAAATCACTTTGTCGTGTTTGTGCAATTAAACGCTGTACATAGTCCAATAAGGTTTCAGAAACTTTTACCTGTGGCACAAGGCGTTGTAGCTTTAGCAAATTATCTTGGCTCAAAATCTGTTTTACTTCTCCTAATGCAGCACGGCCTTGTTGTCCTAGTAAAATCCTGCGTTCAACACTCGGATCAGGATAGCCTAAGGAGATACGTAACATGAAACGGTCTAACTGAGATTCTGGTAATGGAAATGTCCCATATTGGCTCTGTGGATTCTGCGTTGCGATGACAAAAAATGGTTCGGGTAATGCATAGGTTTGACCATCGACACTGACCTGCCCCTCTTCCATCGCCTCAAGCAAAGCACTTTGCGCTTTAGGTGTAGCGCGGTTAAGTTCATCGGCTAAAAAGAGCGAGCTGAACACCGGCCCCTTATGGAAAGTAAACTCAGAATTCTGAGCATTAAAAACAGATGCTCCGATAAGATCACCAGGTAATAAATCACTGGTAAATTGCACGCGCTTATAATCCAGGCCCAAGACATAAGATAAAGCATGTGCCAAGGTGGTTTTACCCATTCCTGGCAAGTCTTCTACGAGCAAATGGCCATCCGCAATCAAACACGTTAATGCGAGTTTTACTTGCTGCTCTTTACCAAGAATAATTTGATTGAGTTCTTTTAAGGTGAGTTGTATATCTTGAAGCAATGGGGTATTCACAGGGCTTGCCTTTTTTATTATTGGTTCACTATATCAATACTTCGGACAGTTTTTTTAACTTGTTGCTTTATAATGATATTTGTATTTTTACACAAAAACGTAAACTTATTAAATATCAATAGCTTACAATTTTTCAGTATGTTTCATACTGAAAACTGTCCGAAGTGTTGCTATATCAAAGCTTACCTGTCCCAAGGCTATCGGAACATTTCATCAGATGAACTGATACCCATGATCCGGTTTTGTTTGCAAAATGAGTACAGAAAGCTCGCTTATCAGACGATACTCTATGAAATCGCAAATACTCTTTATACTGCAACTTCCCATGCTTAAATGAAGCAAACCCATGTATGATCTTATCGACAACCCGTTAGCGAGTAGAACAACGTCTCAAAGCTCTTCTGAACTAGCACCTTCTTCAGACACTTTGGTGCTACCGACGATGCTAACCATTCCATCTGGACGCTTTATCATGGGCGGTCTTGATGAGCGTGATGGTGTAGAAGGTGGATGCGTATTGGCAGAACGCCCTGCACACCCTGTTTACATTACTTCCTTTGAGATGAGCAAATACCCCATCACCTTTGATGAATATGATGCTTTTTGTTTGGACACCCGCCGTCCAATGCCTGCAGATATGGGCTGGGGACGCGGTAATCGCCCCGTCATTAATATCAGCTGGCAAGATGCACAAGACTATTGCAAATGGTTATGCTCAGTAAATGGCTGGGGCTATCGCCTGCCCTCTGAAGCAGAATGGGAATACACTGCGCGTTCCCAAACAAATACCGCTTATTTTTGGGGGACGCTCACTGAACCTACTCATGCCAACCATCAACTTTATGTTGGAAAAACATCCCCCGTTGGTTCCTACCCCGCTAATCCCTTTGGTATTCATGATATGCAAGGTAATACATGGGAATGGGTACAAGATTGCTGGCATGCGAACTACCAGAACGCACCCTCTGATCATCAAGCTTGGGAGCACAATGGTAATTGTGAAGAACGAGTTTTACGCGGGGGATCTTGGAACGACCGCCCGCGTTATTTGCGAGCGGCTTATCGTGTGAAAGATTACGCGACGACTAGACGTAACTTCTACGGCATTCGTATAGCGCGCTCGCTATAAGAGCTATTTGCTAGAATCTTGCCATGTGGAGAATGGAAAGGGTTTCTCATCAGTACTGAAGGTCAAAAATTGCATAATATTGTATATATATTTAACCACCTGCTTACCAAGCGCCAGTAAATTCTGATTCACTTCTCCAGTAGATAATTTAAACAAAACCTGAACCACTGCAATCGCAATCATTACCACTTCGGCGATGCTATAGACAAAGCCAAATAACACCATATACACAATACGCATCCATGTATTACTGTTTGTAATCGCTACTTTTGTTGCTTCTGACATAATCAATTGCCTCATTCGTTTATCTGCCTACATTCTGTAAACAGGAGATAACTTATGGAAGCTCTGATTAAGTCTGTTTTTCTGGATTCGGGACTTCAGTCATGCCCTTCGTAGTTTATTTTCAATACGTTAGGCGAGGCTAAAGCCTCGGTTCCAATATTGTTTGGACTTGATCAGAGGTTCTTTATAGATGGTAGCTAATCCCACTGATTTCAATGATGCTACTGAAGATTTGTTGTGGAGTACCTGATTATGAAGAAAAGCAACATAGATGATATAAAACACGCGTTAAGTCTGAGCTATTGATTCAATTTTGGGAACCTTTTTTTGTAAGACCCCAATAATGCATCTTTAAACAGCCACCAGAGAACTCGAGGGTTTTTCCGGAGATATTTTAATGCATAGGGGAGACTGCCCATTCCATAGGGAATATACATTCTCACCGGAACTCGGTACTCTTTGGCCACGGCGAGGACAGCCTTGACTGGCAAACCATATAGCAGTTCAAGTTCACAAGCAGTATCTGTGCACTTTAAGAGCTTGATAGACTCACGAATCAGAGTGGGGTCATGGGAAGCAAGCCGAACCAGTTTTGCACGTCCTGCCAAACATTCAACAATAGCCAGAAAACCAGCCCGTGGGTCACGTTCTGGGTCTTCAGGGTCATCCCATTGCCCCTTCACCACCCGAACAGTAATTCCGAGCTCAGCGGCAAGATCCGCATCGGCCACGCTGCGTTTCCATCTGCCAGGCAGGGAATAGCCAATGTCGTCATAAGGTGGCTGTGTGTGCCTGGTTATCAGTTCCAAAGTGCGATCCGCGTCTGCAAGGCTGTGTGAATCAAGATGGATAGGTACTCTCAATTCTCGCGCTTTATTCACTATTTTTGCATACAGATTTTCGTCAAAGTGCATAGGGGGCAATTTGACAGACAGATAGCCATTTCCGTTGCTGTTCTTAATCGCTTGCAATGCAGCTATATTGACATCCGCAATAGCAGCAGATGATTCACCAGTTTGATTCCAGTACCCAAGTGTACATGCGCAACCGCGAGCACTTAGATACTCAAAAGTATCTATTGCCTGATCTAATGTCTCCCCTGCAATATAGCTCTGTCCACCGAGGTGTATGCCACGGTCAACAACGGGACGTAAAATTTTCTTTATGGGTTCGCTGATGGACATAATTATTTCCTTTTAAATAGCTTCTGTTTGAGTAGATCCTGCTTTCTGGCCCAGATATATTTAAAGGCATTCCTAGTGAATAGAACCATACCGCGCGGGGTGTAAGGAAACACCAGCACTGTCTCGTTTTTCCGCGTCTTTTTGCTCCATCGATCTGTCCAGCCGGAAGCTACACCAAGAAATTCATAGGACTTGAGACCCTGAGTAGCAGCGTAGCGCAATGTCCATTCCATCAGCAACATACCTGGCGAACATTTAGAAAAGGCCTCATTATAGCCAACCTTGAGCAACCAGAAACAATCACTTTCTTGCAGTGCGATCTGCATTGCCACCGCAATACCATTGATCTTCATAAAACAGAGATGTAAAGTGCCATTTTTTGCAGCACGGATGGCATAAGATTCATAAAATGCCCTCATCCTGTCATCTTTCACTAATGCAGAGCCGCTTTCACCCTTCCAGCTTGCGGCTTCTACCTGTAACGCCTCTTGCCATAGCGGCATAAATTCTTCAGACGTCGACGGTGAATGAATCTCGAATGAAACCTCCCCCTTTGTTGCTGCACGTCTCGCCGCTCGTCTAAGATCGCTGCGTAGCCTTGAAGACAAGTTTGCAACGGTTTGTTCCGCATCCCCCTTAATGTCTATATAGGGACAACCGTCGTTAGGTCGGATAAATACCAGACCTTTGCCATGGTAGGCTTTTTGGAGTGCTGAAATAACAGGGGAATCGGCTGGAATACGATGTAGTGATAGTGGCATCCGTAATTTTGCAAGCGCTTCTGCAAGAACTTGCAGCGAAGTGCTATCACGATAACTAAAATCGCCCGGTTCACCATGACTTTCCCCGAGCTGTAACGCAGGATTGAAGTACCCGTCGGATTTAACAAGAGGAGCAAACGCTATGGGGTTATTGTTTTCCAAAGCAACGATAAGATACAAGTCTGTGTTGCCTAACAAGTGTTCAGCTGCGGACAACATCCAGTCACAATTCGATGTTGGTGCTTCCATATAACTATGCAGTTCTTTCCACTGCTTAGCCAAAAGTGTTATGTCGTGTGGTGTTTTGTAGATGTTGTGATTGTGCATGAGACTCACTTAAATAAAATAGGACTGGGTAATTGTTAATTTCATAACTTGAAAATCCGGGCTTATGCATGCGGGTGACTATCGTTCGAAGCAAGGTTCTTGAAGTGACGCCGGGTATCGTATTCAAAATAAATAAACATGATGATATTGATAATCATGCCAAAGAAGACCACTCCGAGAGTTGAATAGACCGCTCCCAAAAGACCGTACTTCGGGATTAAAAGCGCATTGAGCCCGATATTCATAATGCCTTTAACAATGGTTATCGCCGACATCTGCCATAGCAGCCCTCGGGCAATCCATTGAACACTCAGAATATTGGTGAAAGTGACCGCAACTACCATAATGGAGAGATACTGAAAGAGTTCGATGGCAGGATAAAATTCTTCACCTGCTAACAAAATCAGCCACCATTTCGCACTCCAGCCAGCGACTACGATTCCTACCAGAACAAGAGCAGTGGCCATCAATAATATCTTCTTCTGGTAGTTCCAGACGCCGTAAATACCACGACGGGTAACCTCACCTTGTAGCACGGTTGCCGCAGCATAAGAGACAATAAGCATCATTTGCACCAACTGTGAAGCTAACTGGTAATAACCCGTCGCTTCGACTCCCAAATAGGCAGTGACCATGATGACATCCATAGACATCATCATGATTACACCAATGGTATTTAAATGAAGCTTTAGGCCGTCAATAACCAGTTTTCTCATTTCAGGGAAATCAACCCGAATGGTCGAACCAGCCTGTTTCACAAGAAATTTGAGGCCGCCAAATGCAATAGTCGATTGCCAAATAAATTTAGAAATCAACACCCCTGCCACACCCAATCCTGAGCCTACAACCAGAATAAGTTGCGCTATGGCGTTACTGGAGCTACCGATAATTTCGTATCGATTGAAGAGATGCAAGTGATCCTCAATATTGAGTAAAGAACGATTGTATTCTTCCCAGAACCACACTGGCAGGATAAGAAAACCCAGCACCAACGCAAAGAGAGGAATATTATTGAGCAGATTAGGCAAACCCCAATAGTTTCCGGCTATATAAATCAGGGTAATGATGAGCCAACTTACCAGCGTCATGACGATGACCAGAAAAATCATATTTCCCAAGGTTGTGCCAAGCCAGTTTTTGCCTGTTTTATGCGTGGCTTGGTAAATCACCGCCGTCCCCAGGCTTAATCCCGCAATATCCACAAACAGATTAACCCAGGTTGTTACTGAAGCAACGATTCCGCGCCCTTCTGCACCTAGCCAGCGCGCAGTAATAGATAAGGTAATAATCCCCAACAACATCGAATAAATATTAGCGCCACTGGTTTGTAATATTTTTTTTATTAAATTGTACATTGATGATAAGTCGCTTGGATGTGTGTATTTTGTTTTGGCACAAACATTCAGAAAATCGAACGCCGAGTTTGCATTTTTTTATTTTTGCTTAGCATGCACAGGTAGTCGTTGTTGTTTTTCCGAGTTTTTCAAATAGACAAAAGCAGTTTATGATTGAAATACTTGCGATGATCAAGAAAGAAGCATAGAACAGGCTTGTTGCAGACTTTGCTCTGTGCTTTACTAACTGACGTCCAGTTGCCATTGCGTCTACTGAACACACTGATGAAGTCTTTGGCTTCATCAAGCGTTTTCAGGGAGTCACAGATTTTATTGATATCTAACATTAAGTAAGCAATATAGTAGATTGATTTATATATAGTCTACTTTTCTAAAAAGTGCCATTCTTATGTGTGAACGGTTACCATCGATAGATGGGACGGAGTATCAGAAAGCGCAGTGGGAATCGATGAAATCAGGCCAGACGCAATCTGATACGACTAAAAGTTAATCGATTTAGTCATCAAAAAAGGGCCGTGCTATTTTTACTGACAATAGCGAATCTTACTTCATCCGTCGACTCAACATCCTTTGTAAAAAGCGCATTATCCCAGCAGTTTCCTTAATCTCGACAATCGTCTACGCCAAGGCAATGATGGCCCACCTCGTCAAATGAACCTATCAAATCAAGAACAACAGGATTTAGTCAACTTCATGCTAACCTTAACGGATGATACGCTTTTAACGGGCGCTCTGATCCTGGAACGCCCTATCTGACTGGATTACTATGCATCTTGGCCTTTGGAAAAAACTTGCGATAGCGATGATAAGCGCAACGGTCATAATCTTGGCACTTGCTCTGTATCTCTCGCAACAAAGTGTCAAAACGGGTTTTCTTGCGTATATCAATAATACCGAAGCAACGCGTATTAAAGCACTCAGCGAACGCCTGCTTGATGAATACCAGCTTCATGAATCTTGGCGTTTTATTGAAGGAAAACCCAGAAAATGGAGACACTTCATCGCTCGTTCACACCCTGGTCCTCAGCGTCATTCGACAAAACCACAAGATAAACCCTACCCTCTACACGACCTTGCTAATCGAGATGAAAACCAACAACTTT
>CACVAY010000032.1:38839-41364 GCA_902727985.1 uncultured Thiotrichaceae bacterium
AAACCCAGAAAATGGAGACACTTCATCGCTCGTTCACACCCTGGTCCTCAGCGTCATTCGACAAAACCACAAGATAAACCCTACCCTCTACACGACCTTGCTAATCGAGATGAAAACCAACAACTTTCCCCTCCTTTGCGCCCTCCCAGAGGAGAAGAACGAAATGGCAGTCCCCCTGAAGGACGACCTGATAAACCACCACCAAGAGAACACACTTCTGGCCCCGCCATAAGCCTCTTAGACACACAGAAAAACAGACTTGTTAGCAATGGCAAACACTCCGAGTCTGTGAGCGACCACCCGATTCATTTTGAAGACCACATCATAGGCTATATCCGTGTCGAACCGTTTAAGAAAATAACCGACGCTCTTGATAAAGAATTTATTAATCATCAACTTGAGGCCTTTTTTAAAATCGCATTAACCTCATTGCTCTTTATACTCTCAGGCGCATGGTTTGTGGGTCGTTACCTAAAAAAGCGTTTTTCAGCATTAGAAAAACAGGCAAATGAATTAACTGCGGGTAACTACACTATTCGTTCTGCCATACACAAACGAGATGAAATAGGCAGACTCGCAACACACCTCGATACATTGGCAATCACACTGGAGAGGAACCAGCGTTCCCGACAACAATGGATTGCGGATATTTCACATGAATTACGCACCCCGCTAGCAATTTTAAAAGGCGAAACAGAAGCATTGATTGATGGTATTCGCCCTCTCAAGAGACAAGCGATTCATTCACTGGCTTCTGAGATCGAGCGTTTGAATAATTTGGTTGAAGATTTGTATCAACTTTCATTATCCGATGTGGGTGCTCTTAACTATAAGAAAGAACCCATTGAGCTTGTTGGACTGCTAGAAGATATTCTCGACACCTTCTCTACACGTATGGCTGAGCATGATTTGCAATTAACGGTTGATTTGGATCCTTGTCGAGACATTGATATATCAGGTGATTCCGCACGACTCACCCAGCTTTTTATCAACCTTTTAGAAAATGCAATTCGCTATACTAACCAAGGTGGTGCGATAAAAGTTTCGGGGAATTGTAAGAACGAGCAATTACAGCTTATTATTGAAGACTCTGCACCGACAGTTGCAACAGAAAAGCTACCACATCTCTTTGAACGACTGTATCGTAGTGAAAGTTCAAGAAACCGGAATACCGGTGGGGCAGGACTCGGCTTAGCTATTTGTAAGGAAATCGTCAATGCACATCAAGGGAAGATTGAGGCGAAACATTCAGGCTTAGGCGGCATTGCTATTCAGGTGCGGTTTCCTATTATTGACTAGGACATGGGGCTTGCATGAAACATATTTTAATCGTTGAAGATGAAATCAAAATTGCGCAGTTGCTTGAAGATTATTTGCAGGCTAATGCCTATCAAACCTCACACCTTGCCGATGGGCTTGCCGTAGAAGCTTGGGTGAAATCGCATAATCCTGATTTAATACTGCTCGATATAATGTTACCAGGAAAAGATGGCTTGGAGATATGCAAAGCACTTCGTCATTTCACTGATGTACCCATCATTATGCTCACCGCGCGTGTTGAAGAAATTGATCGTATTTTAGGGCTGGAAATTGGTGCAGATGATTATATTTGCAAGCCCTTTAGCTCACGTGAGGTCGTGGTGCGTGTCAAAGCTATGCTGCGCCGCTTGGATAAAGTGATGACCAAACAACAATCTCATCCACTCACTATCAACCGCGAAACCTTTATTGCACAATACGGCAAGCAAACACTAACGCTGACTCCCGTTGAATTCAAACTACTGGACTTATTTAACCAACACCCCGAACGCGTCTACCATCGCGACCAATTACTCGATCATATTTATGATGATGGACGAGTGGTTACCCATCGCACTATCGACACACATATCAAAAACTTACGCAAGAAGTTACAGCAAGTTGGCGCTGAGGAATTTACTATCAGTTCAGTGTATGGCGTGGGTTATAAATCGCATGTTTCTTCATGACGCTACTACTCACCGTATGGCGAGTCTGGAAAAAAATCAATCAAACCAATTCATCAAGACTACCCATTTACTGATAGAATCACCTGCGATCAGATTGTCCAATGAATGAAAAACCTTGATGAGCTACCTCGCCCTATTCATATCAGCACTGCTGGCTGCAACTTTTATACCCGCACAATCAGAGACACTTTTATTCACGCTAATTTATCAGGGTGAACACAATATTGCCTTATTACTCGTGGTTGCAACGGTGGGTAATGTCCTTGGATCAGTCATTAACTGGTGGTTGGGTTTACACATACAACGCTTTCGTCATAAAAAATGGTTTCCCATCAAAGAGGCCAGCCTGGAAAAGGCTCAACAAAATTTTCAGAAATACGGCCTGTGGTCACTACTGCTCAGTTGGGTACCTATTATTGGCGACCCTATCACGATGATTGCAGGAATCATGCGCGTACCCTTCCCTATCTTCTTGCTCTTGGTCAGCATTGCAAAAGGTGGACGCTACTTAATGGTCGCTTGGCTTGCGCTTATCTA
>CACVAY010000033.1 GCA_902727985.1 uncultured Thiotrichaceae bacterium
ATCTCAATATTCCTCCTTTTTTAGCGCCGGGTTGGCATAAAGATTGCTTGCTTAAGGTAAATATTGACTTCCTATGAACCATAAATGTTATGAAACCAACAATTTTGTTTTCTTGTAGCGATACGGACAATCGTACAACGTTGCTCCAACAATTCGAGCTTGATGGCTATCCCTTTAATGAAACAACATTGAAACAGCTCGTAAATCAAGATAATCCTCAGGCCCATCTACCTGCACTTTTTTTAGTATGTGCTAACACAGCCATGGATATTCCTGCCAGTCAAATCCGCCAGCTTCAAGACACTCACCCTTTACCGATTGTAATTTTTCTGGAAGACTGTGACCAAGCCGCGATTACCGAATACATTATTGCGGGCGTCACATCTCTGATCGTCGATAATTTTGAGCCGCACCGCTTTGATTCAATCATCAAAACGGCTATTACCCGTTTTGAAAAGTGCCAACATCTACACTTAAAACTCAGTGATGCTGAGCAAAAACTGGAAGATCGTCGTACTGTTGAAAAAGCCAAGGGCATCATTATGACGGGCAAGCAACTCTCTGAAGATGATGCTTATAAGTTGTTACGCTCTATGGCAATGGAAAAGAATATAAAAATGGGCGACCTTGCAAAATCAGTCATCGCCGCATCGGAGCTATTGACCTGATGCAGCATATTGCACCAAAAAGGGGCGTTACCAAAACAAGCTATGCTACTCATTTTTGTAAAGCAGAGAAAAAAGTCATATGTTAAAAAACTGGATTGTTTTTACCGACCTAGATGGCACACTCCTGGATCACGATAATTACTCCTTCGAAGCTGCACTACCTGCCATAAACGCACTAAAAGCACTAAACATCCCCATTTTTTTGAATTCCAGCAAAACGATCAGTGAACTCACAGATATCTCGCAGCAGTTGGATTTAAACACCTCTATTATTGCCGAAAATGGCAGTATTATTTTCGATCCTCAAACACAAGAAACCACGAACTTGGGCGTTGACTATGCCAAAATTTGCGCACTACTTGATACCCTAAGAGAAGAATACTCCCTTGAATTTGCTGGCTTCCATGATTGGGACACCGATGCCTTACAGAATCTCACAGGACTTGACGCCAGATCCGCAACAAAAGCAAAGCAACGCCAGGCAAGTGAGCCCCTACTCTGGCAAGATAGCGAAGATAAATTTACATTATTCAGCGATACGCTTAAGGCAAATCACTTAAAAATCATTCGTGGAGGGCGTTTCTGGCATGTCATGGGGGAAGCCGACAAAGTCATCGCCATGCAAACCCTACACACCCGATATCAAAAAACCACGACGACGCCAATCACCAGCATTGCTTTAGGCGATAGCCCTAATGACAACGACATGTTGTGCGCTGCTGATATCGGTATTTTAGTAAAAAATCCAAACAGCAAAGGGTTCCATCCTACACCTAAAAATGATCAACTAACCCCTCACATTATTTCCACAAAAGAGATAGGTCCAGCCGGTTGGAATGAAGCTATCTTAGGTTTATTGGAAACCAGCACCCTTAAATAAGAGACCGTTAATATGCCAGATTTCAAGCAAGACAGTCCCATCACCACCCTACATCGCCTCCCTAATGCATCGCTAGAAACGATCGAAGATGAGTTACGTACTTTTGCAAAACGTCGCCCCATGACGTTAATTCTTCCTTCGCTCTTTTCCGAACTTGAGGGGCCTGCCCTCCCCGGTATTCTCGATGAATTAGAAAAAGCAGACTATATCGATGAGATTGTCATCGGGCTTGATCAAGCCAATAAAAAACAATTTGAACATGCCAAGGATTTCTTTGCTCGACTCCCTCAAAAGAAACAAATACTGTGGAATGATGGCCCCAACTTACTAGCCATTGACGAGCAACTAAAAGCAAAGGGCTTAGCTCCCGAGCAACCTGGAAAAGGACGCAATGTTTGGTATTGCATGGGGTATATTATGGCGGCAAACCGTAGCCGCGCCATCGCCCTGCATGACTGTGATATTTTGACGTACTCACGCGATATTCCAGCTCGTTTATTTTATCCGATTGCTAACCCTAATCTGGATTTTGAATTTTGCAAGGGCTACTACGCCCGCGTCAATGATCGCCGACAACTCAGTGGTCGTGTCACGCGCCTGTTTGTCTTCCCGATGTTATTGGCATTGAAAAAGGTACTCGGCAATATTGATTATATTGAATTCCTGGACGCCTTCCGCTACCCATTATCGGGTGAGTTCTCCATGAGCTTATCCATGCTAAGTAGCATGCGGATTCCGAGTGATTGGGGGCTTGAGATTGGCATTCTGTCTGAAGTTTACCGCAATACGACACCACGCCGTGTCTGCCAGGTGGATATAGCGGATAATTATGACCATAAACACCAAGAGGTAGGCACTAATGATCACAAAGGCGGCCTATCAAGGATGAGTTTTGAAATCACCAAGTCACTCATCCGCAAGCTTGGCACAGAAGGCTATGCGATGGATAAATCTTTCTTTCGAGCAGTGAAAGCGACTTACTTACGTGAAGCACTGGATATGCTGGAAAGCTATCATGCAGATGCGCAACTCAATGGTCTGACTTTAGACGTTCATCAAGAAGAAAAAACCATCGAAATGTTCGCCTCAAGCATTATTGACGCAGGAAAAACCTACCAGAAAATGCCGATGGAAGTTCCCTTTATACCCAATTGGCATCGTGTCTTTAGCGCACTGCCTAATTTGCAGCAAGAGATTCAAGCAGCCATCGCCCTTGATAATCAATAATATTGCCAGACCTATCGGTGAGTATCATTAGAAATAATCCGACACTCACCGATGCGAAGAACGCCCTATTTGTTTGTCAGCCAGATACACGCATAGGGTGAAAGCTTCAAACCCTTCTTTTTGATGGTAGGCCGTTCCTCAGACAACAAGTCGTACCACGAATCAACGCCACCAAGAATCGTCGAGAGTTTATCCAAAGGAATAAACTGCTTGGATAAACTGAAATTATATAAGGCAACGATACGCTGAGAACAGTCGTGAGAAATCCGCACAACGCCTAATAAATACTCAGATAAATCTAGAATATCTTGCCCCGCGTCAGGGTGAAACGCGCTTTGCTCACGACGGGTACGAATACGCTTACGGTATTCATTTAAAATAAGATGCGTCGTACTTTCTTTAGCATCCAATAATGCCTTTAACTCATCGATATCCCACTGATGACGATTAATCGCCCGCGTCGAGCCAGTTACCTCAACTCTGGAATGATCATTGGGTGTAGCCAATAAAGAATGCATATACACCGCAGGAATACCTTTCAATGACAAAGCCACGGTTTGCGATAATAAATAACGTGCAGTCTGCCAAGGTGCTGAACGCTGACCAGGGCAACGGAAAGCATCGTAATAGGTTACATTGATTTCATACGGTATATTCTCACCTTCAGTATTTTGACGGGTTGAAATATAAGCCCCGCGAGCACGCATATCATCTAACAATAATTTTAATTCTTCATCTGGTATCAAGCCCTCAAGCGGCCTTACACCAATACCATCATGAGAAGCGGTAAAATTAAAATAAGAACAGCCTTCAGGTGGCGCAGACAGGTGTTTCAACCAGTCATAGAGATAGACGGTGTTACTGGTATGAATGGCATGAAGGAGTAAAGGCGGGAGACTGAATTGATAAACGAGATGTGCCTCATCTCCTTCACCAAAATAACTGATATTCTCTTCATGTGGGACATTAGTTTCTGTCAACAACAATGCACCAGGCACAAGATCATTGACGACATCACGCATGATTTTAATAATTTCATGCGTTTGTGGTAGATGCAAACAGGACGTTCCGAGTTCCTTCCAGAGAAAAGCAATGGCATCCAAACGAGTGATACGTGAACCTTGGCTGATATAAAATAGCAAGATATCTACCATCTCCAACAGTACATTCGGGTTCTTATAATTGAGATCAACCTGATCCGCACTAAACGTTGTCCACACATGTTTGATGCCTTCATGCGTAGGGATTTCAGTGAGCAAAGGCGTGCTTCGAGGGCGAACCACTTGCGACCAGTCTTTATCAGGATCTTCGTAAATAAAGAAGTCGGTATAGGGATCGCGATTCCCTCTAAAATCTGAAAAGTACAGGCTTACCCGAGAGCAATGATTCATCACGAAATCGAACATTAAATCAAAGTTTTCCCCTAAACACTCCACATCATCCCAGTTCCCCAGCTCACTTCGAATAACGCGATAATCAGACACAGAAAAACCATCATCTGAAGTATAAGGAAATATTGGCAACAGATGGATAATGTTAAACGTATCTTGTAAATGCTTATCGGCAAACTTTTTCAGGGTTGCCAAGGCGGCTTTTTTCTTACTGGATTTCAAGGAATCACCGTAAGTAATCAGCGCGACATCTTTTTCATCCCACCCTGCCTTAAACTCCTTCTTCGATAAGCTTTGATAATGGTTAGCGATTCTCTCCTGCAAGCGGCTAACAAAGCCTTCAGGTAAATTCTCACCATAAATTTTTTCTAAACGCGCAGAAATACTCGCCAGTGCCTGAGGAGTCAGTATGAAATCAGTCATAAATATTCTACTCAAAAAAGTAAGATGTCTAAACTAAAGCAAACAACGTGCCAACCGCTGACAAAACGAACAAACAACAACTATATCCATCGATATTTCTTCGCACCGCTGTAGTGCGAGACTCAAGCCCGCATCAAACTGGTGCACGTCATTTATCTCCATCTCTCGTCATCTCCCCTTTGGTTTGGTTTTCAACTTTTTCCCTATCTCTTTAGGGAGAATTTTGTATTAACAGAAAAAATAGGCACATATTTTGCATAAGAATTGGCAAATGTTTTCCAAGTGGAGCTACGAATGAAACAAAAATTAGTCTTAATCGGGAACGGTATGGCAGGCATGCGTACCATCGAAGAACTGCTCAAACTAGAGCCTGAGATGTACGACATTACCGTATTCGGTGAGGAGCCATACGGCAACTACAACCGCATTATGCTCTCCCCCGTATTAGCTAATGAGAAGACACTGGATGAAGTCATGCTCAATGACGATGCATGGTATCAGGAGCACAACATCAGCTTCGAGAAGGGTAAAAAAGTCGTCGATATTCACCGCAATCGCAAAGAAGTGATAGCAGAAGATGGCACCACAATTGCTTACGATAAATTATTGATTGCGACAGGTTCAACTTCTTTTATGTTACCTCTGCCAGGTGCAGATAAATACGGCGTTATCGGTTTCCGTGATGTGCATGATGTAGACACCATGGTAGAAGCTGCGGAACATTATAAAAAAGCGGTCGTTATCGGTGGTGGTTTACTTGGGCTTGAAGCCGCAAATGGTCTGATGAAACAAGGTATGGATGTGACGGTTGTACACATTATGGACACCTTGATGGAGCGTCAGCTAGATAAGCCTGCTGCCAAACTCTTACAGCAATCTTTAGAAGAAAAAGGCATGAAGTTTTTAATGTCACATGCTTCTGAAGAAATCCTCGGTGAGGATCGCGTAACAGGTTTACGCTTCAAAGACGGCAGCGAAGTGGATGCTGATTTATTAGTCATGGCAGTTGGCATCAAGCCAAACTTTGAATTGGCGCAATCAATTGGCCTGCACTGCGAACGCGGCATTGTGGTTAGCGATACCATGCAGACCTTTGATCCCAACATCTATTCAGTCGGCGAATGTGTGCAACATCGTGGTGCAACATACGGTCTGGTTGCACCATTGTTTGAACAAGCCAAAGTTGCAGCCAACCATTTAGCTGAGCTTGGTTATTCACGTTACGAAGGCACGGTTACCTCCACCATGCTAAAAGTCACAGGCATTGATCTATTCTCTGCTGGTGACTTCCACGGTGATGATGAAACTGACGAATTGTTATTCCACGATGTAGCAAATGGCACGTATAAGAAGCTCATTCTGCGTGACAATGTGATTGAAGGTGCTTGTCTCTATGGCGACACCATTGATGGCACGTGGTACTTCCAGATGATGAAGGATGGCACCAATATTTCCGACTTTAGAAACACTGTTCTCTTCGGTCAGGCTCACCTTGGTGATGCTGGACATGGGGATGAAACACGTGTTGCAGCCATGGCTGATAATGCGGAAATCTGTGGGTGCAATGGTGTCAGCAAATGCGAAATCGTTGACTCTATCACCGAAAAGAAATTATTTACCCTCGATGACGTACGCGCTCATACCAAAGCCTCAGCATCGTGTGGTTCTTGTACCGGCTTGGTTGAATCGCTACTTGCACATACCCTTGGTGGTGATTATTCACAAGCACCTAGCAAAAAGCCCTTATGTGGCTGTACTGAATTAACGCACGATGAAGTACGTGCAGCTATTCGTAAACATGGTCTTAAGAGCCATGATGAGGTACGTAAAACCCTAGACTGGAAAACCGAAGATGGCTGTGCCGTTTGCCGTCAAGCGACCAACTATTATCTATTGTGCGAAATTCCTGAATATAACGATCCTGAGTCACGTTTCATCAACGAACGTGCTCACGGCAATATCCAAAAAGACGGTACTTATTCCGTTGTGCCTCGTATGTTTGGTGGCATGTGTACGCCAAAAGATCTCCACGCCATTGCGGATGTCGCAGAGAAGTTTGAAGTCCCAGAAATGAAAGTTACAGGCGGGCAGCGAATCGACATGTTCGGCATCAAAAAAGAAGATTTGCCTGCCATGTGGAAGGATCTGAGCGAAGCTGGATTTGTGTCGGGACATGCTTACGGTAAAGCCATGCGTACCTGTAAAACCTGTGTGGGTGATTCGTGGTGTCGTATGGGAACACAGGATTCAACAGGTCTGGGCGTCAAATTGGAAGAACTCACCTGGGGTTCCTGGATGCCGCATAAATACAAACTTGCCGTATCGGGTTGTCCACGGAATTGTGCAGAAGCGACCATTAAAGACTTTGGTGTGGTTTGTGTTGATTCTGGCTATGAAATTCATGTCGGTGGTAATGGCGGTATCAAAGTTCGGGTGACGGACTTCTTGGTTAAAGTCGATACCGAAGAAGAAGTTCTGGAATATTGTGGTGCATTTAGCCAATTCTATCGTGAAGATGCGCACTACCTTGAGCGAACTGCACCATGGATCGAACGTGTGGGCCTAGACAAAATCAAAGCCGCTGTTTTGGATGATGAAGCCAATCGTAAGGCGTTGTATGAGCGTTTCGTGATTTCTCAGAAACCTGCGCAAATCGACCCTTGGAAAAAACATGCGGATGGTGCTGATGCGCATCAGTTCCAGCCGATCAAAGTCACGGTCTAAAAAAATCGGATAGCTTCTTAAGGAGCCCCTGATCAACGCTAATTTTTGACATCGGAACTTTCGTCCCGCTCTTAGCATTTTACTATCAGCATGCTAGGGCGAGACGAAAGTCTCGGTTCCGGGATTTGATCAGAGCTTCCATAAACTGTTTACAGCCACATCCAAGAGATATGGTGATTACAAGAGATACAAAAATGAGTAATTGGTTAGAAATCACAAGCCTTGATGAAATCCCTGTTCTAGGTTCACGCGTTGTCGAAACAGACACCGTAAACATCGCCCTGTTTCGCGGTAATGACAACAATGTATTCGCCATCAAAGATGAATGTCCGCACAAAAAAGGGCCTTTGTCACAAGGCATTATGCATGGTGATTCTGTTACCTGTCCGCTACATAACTGGAAAATCAGCCTAGTTTCTGGTGAAGCACTGGGTGCAGATGAAGGATGCACCAATACCTATGAGACCAAAGTTGAAGATGGAAAAGTCTTCCTAAAAAACTAAAAGCTACCATCTAGCGTGGTGGTAAGTATCTAGGCAGAGAACGTCAGCAGCACAATTAGAGAATACGTATGTTATTTGGTCGCGGTAAAAAGAACCCTATAAAGATAGCCGACAAAAAAGTCAAAGAATGGAAATATGCCACCTGTGGCTATTGTTCAACAGGCTGCTCGATTGAAGTCGGCTTGAATGAAGAAGGGAAGCCTGTTTCATCACGCGGCGTGGGTGGCGCAGATGTAAACCGTGGAAAACTGTGTTTAAAAGGGATTTTTGAACATGAACTCTTCGATTCTGCAGGTCGCGGCGTCGAACCCAAAATGCGTGATTCATTCCATAATGAATGGCAAACCACAGACTGGGACACCGCACTAGATCGTACCCATGATGGACTGCGCAAGGTACAAGAAAAATATGGTCGCGATTCCATTGCCGTTATCTCAACCGGGCAAATGCTTACCGAAGAGTTTTACACGCTCGGCAAACTGACGCGTGGCTTGATTGGTACCAATAACTATGATGGAAATACCACCTTATGCATGGCATCGGCAGTCTCAGGTTACAAACGTTCTTTTGGTTCAGATGGTCCGCCCGGATGCTATGAAGATTTTGAACACACCGATGTATTAATTGCATGGGGCTCAAATCTACCCGAACAACACCCGATCATTTACTGGCGCATGAAAGAGGCGCAAGAGAAAAAAGGCTTTCCTTTAATCGTTATTGATCCACGCGTCACCATGCTCGCACAGAATGCTGATCGTCATCTCACTATTACCCCCGGCACAGACGTGGTGTTAATGAATGCGATGATGCATGTCATTTTGGATGAAGGTCTGGAAGATCGTCGTTATATCGAAGCCAACACCAATGGCATTGAAGAACTGGAAGCAGAGGTTGCCAAATACGACCCTGTAACAGCCGCTAAAATCTGCGGCATTGATGAAGACACCATTCGCGTTGTCGCAAGACTCCTTGCAAAAGCAGGTGCCGCCATGCAAATTTGGACAATGGGCATTAATCAAAGTACCCATGGTTCAGATGGCGTAGTGGGCATCAACAATCTGGCCTTGCTCACAGGCAATATCGGTAAACCCGGAGGTACCAGCCTCTCAATCACCGGCCAATGTAATGCCATGGGTACACGTGAATGGTCATCCTGTTCCGGCTTACCCAACCATCGTTTACTCGAAAACCCGCAAGACCGCGAAGACATTGCCAAGTTCTGGAACATCGACCCCGAGTTTTTCCCTAAAAAGCGTGGCATGTTTCAAACCGATATCTATGCCGCGATTGAAACCGGGCAAATTAAGGGCCTGTGGTTAATCGCCACCAACCCATTGAGTTCTTTGCCAAATACGGCACGCATTCGCCGCGCTATGGAAAGCCTGGAGTTCTGTGCGGTACAGGATTGCTATGAAGATACCGAAAGCGCCCAATACGCACATGTCTATTTACCTGCCGGAACATGGGCAGAAAAAGAAGGCGTCATGACCAATACAGAACGCCGCGTCAATATCGTTAAACCCGTGGTTAAACCACATGGCAACTCAAAGCCTGATTTGTGGATTTTCAACCGCATGGCTGAACGCTTCAATAAAGAAGGAAAAGTAAACTTCCCGGAAAAGTCCGCTGAGATTTTTCTTGAAATGGGGGTGCTATCGGAAGGACGTTTATCCGATAACTCAGGCATGACCCATGAGTTGATTGAAAAGCATCGCGGCATTCAATGGCCTTATACCAAACAGCAAGCTGAAAAAGGCGAAATACCCGCAAAAGGTGGCGTGCGCTTATACACGGAAGATGAGCAATTCCGCTACCCTGATGGGAAAGCCAAGCTCATTCCCCTGCCCTTTATTGACAACAATGAAGTTCCTGACGATAAATTTCCATTCTGGCTCAATACTGGCCGCTTGATTGAACATTGGCATGGTCGCACCAAAACAGGAAAGCTGAGCAATAACAATAAATACAGCCCTATTCCATTTGCCGAATTAAACCCTGATGCCGCGGCAGAAATGGGCGTCATTGCCGGTGATTACATTCGCCTGGTATCACCACGTTCGGATGCCATTGTTATGGCTCAACTCACACATCGCGTACCAAAAAATATGGTGTTTGTGCCCTTCCATTTTCATGATTGTGCAAACCGTTTGACCTTGGGCTTACTTGATCCACATTCACGACAACCTGCTTATAAACAATCGGCAGTACGTATCGAACGCGTCAAAGATCAAAAAGCCGCCGCACAAACCAGTATGGAAATGCGCAGATTCTAATGATCTTCGCTTAGAAACGAGGGTAATTAGAAAATTCTTTAGCCACTTTCTCGACAAAAGAAGATAGCTACCAACAAAGAGTAAACACATGTTTCAAGTACGTGAAGACGAACCCAAATACGCATTTTTGCAAGACAAAGACAGCAAAGAGGTAAATCGCTACGGTCGCCCGATTGAAACCGTAGAAGAAAACAACCCACTACGTGGTGACAGCTTACGCATCAACGATGATGAAGCGGTGGGTGAAAACCCGAACCGCTATAAGCAACATGGCTTCTACTTTACCGCAGACAACTGCATTGCCTGCCACGCCTGTGAAGCGGCTTGTAGTGAAAAGAACGACAACCCAGGTCATATTGCCTTCCGCTCAGTCGGCTTCGTTGAGGGTGGTACTTACCCTGATTATCGTCGTCAGAATATTTCCATGGCCTGTAACCATTGCGATGACCCCGTCTGCTTAAAAGGTTGCCCAACTCGCGCTTATACCAAATTCGCAGAATACGGCGCGGTTTTACAAGATCCCGACATCTGCTTTGGTTGTGGCTATTGCACATGGGTTTGCCCCTACAACGCGCCGCAACTTGACCCTGTAAAAGGCCAAGTCACCAAATGTAATATGTGTGTGGATCGTCTCGAAGTCGGCCTGAAACCTGCTTGTGTCTCAGCATGTTTGGGTAATGCACTAGAATTTGGCGTCATCGAAAACACACCAGAGCGACGCACTCAAGTCGAAGCCGAGATTCCAGGCTTCCCTGATACAGACATCACCAACCCAAATATTCGTTTCCAGCAAACCAAAACCTTAAATCGCGATATGAAACGCGTAGATTCCACGGCGATTAAATATCACCGAGACGATGGTGAAGGTAAATATAAACCTGTGCTTGATGAAAAACACGGTCGCAAAAAATACTGGGGCATGGAAAAGCTTCTCGCCTCTCATGAAAACGCTCACGTTTTATTCACGCTAACCGCACAGGCTGTCATGGGCGCATTTTTGATGTTGGTCATTGGTGGTTCAATCTTCGGGATTGCTGCCATTGACGGCTTACAGCAATCTTCTGCTTTCGCACCTTTGTTAATAGTAATGACAGCTGTGATGGGGTTAGGTTTATATAAATTAAATATGCACCTTGGAAAACCCCATCGTTTCTATCGTGGCTTTAACAACTTACGTCACTCCCCTTTGAGTCGAGAAATCGCGGGCGTTACAGCATTCTTTGCAGGCTTAGTTGGTTATACATTTTTCTCATTCTTTGAAAATAGTGTGATGGTAATACTGGCAAATGTTTCAGCAGCACTCGCATTCATTGGCTTCGTTGCTGGCTCGTACTACATGTACAAACTATATCGCATTAAGGCACGTCCATTTTGGGATCACTGGCAAACCGCCAGCACCTTCTACGGTTCAATGTTTAGCTTGGGTGCCTTAATGATTGCAGTTGTCAGTACCGCTTTTGCATCCGCAACATCTCCCCTCTTCCAGATCTTGGCAGGACTTGCCGCAGTTGGTTTACTCGTTGAAGCGACTGGCTTGTTCTTCCATGCACGTGACCTGAAAAACGGTTCAGGAGAAGGCGCATCTGCTCACTATGAACAAACAACCACTTTCGGTAAAACCTATCGCCTAAGAAATGCTTTGCTCGCACTAAATATTGTATTAGCACTGATCATTAGTGTGACTGGCTTATCAGACGTCATTGGCATTTTTGCAGGACTGATCTTCGCACTATCGTTGATCACCATGGCGTATCTGGGACGCATTATCTATTACGCATTAGTCATCCCAACCACCATGCCAGGTGCATTCTTCTGGAAGAACAAAGGCTTTATCGACCACGCTCGTGAATCAGGTCTGGCTGATATGCAGCAACTCGGCGTGGCTTATGAAGGACACCATAAATTTGATGTCAAAGAACTGATGCAAACCCTCAAAGAAAATAGCATTAGCGATATGTTAGCGCATGCAAAATCCATCGTTACAGGCAAATAGGAATACGACAATGTCACGAGCCAATCAAGCAGTAGAGACTCAAAAAAAACGTTCGTCTGGTAATGCACACATGGAAGTTGCTGATTACCTCACCGTCAATGACAAAGAGATTCCCATAGACCAACACGGATACCTTGTCGAACCTGCCGACTGGAATAATGATGTCGCCCTAAAACAGGCAGAACTTGCAGGCATTGAGATGACAGACGATCACTGGTTTGTCGTTAACTATATTCGTGATCACTATGAATACTCAACCTGTGTACCCGAAGCACGCCATGCGCTTAAAGCCATGAAAGAAAAACTGGGCAAAGAGCGAGCAACACGTAAGTATTTATACAAACTCTTCCCCTACGGCTATGCGATCCAAGCATGTAAAATTGCAGGGACGCGTATTCCGCTAAAGATTATGCTGGATCTGTAAAACATCCGTAACGAACTCCTTAGAAGCCCTGAAGGAATTCGTTATAAAAAGCGGCACTCAGCCATGCTTTTTGTTTCTTTCTTGCAGCTCTGCAGGAGCAGCAATGCAATCATCTAAATCCTTCAGAAAACCTGGTGTTTTGTTATTTAAGGTTGCATAACCTTGCGTTCCCAACGCATAGTGCGCAGATTCAATAAAAAGATGTGGTGGTTTTTCCGTGATTTTGATTGGTTATTTTTCAAAATTTCTCCGGCGCTGATTGAAATGACATCCCCATTCAAATGCGCGTTATGCTTAAAGATCCACCCGGGATTCTCACCTTTGGTCTTCACCTTCTCTATTTTGAAGGATTCGCAATGCAGACGGTAAACCGGTGTTTCACTGAATTCACGAACTTCTGGATAACCGAGGTTTCCAATAATATAAATGTAATCTCCCACCAAGGTCGCCGAATGGAAGTCAGTAGGAGAAAATATAGTTGGCGGATAGCCATAGATAGTAAATGATCCGTTGCCGTCAAACACGATCACATCGTTATAAATACAGAAGTCCTCATCATACCAATCCTCATATTCGCCACCCATGGTAACGAAGCCTCCGCTGGGCAAGTGCGTCAGGGACTGACCAAAACGCCGAAAAGACCATACTGGCTCCTCGCCACTTATATTGCGATACCGCGAGAGATTGCCGCTGGTATAGACCTCTTCCTTCTCAGAGATATTCGTGTCATGAAATTTCTGTCTCGCAGTGGAGGCGTAGGCACCTGAATAAATCATGGCATCCCAGAATGGAAACTTCATACTTTGTGGATTTTTGTCACCAAACCGACGGTGCTTACCTGATTCGTAACAGATGTTATCAATTTCCAGAGTATCATCAACGTTGCCTGTCAGCAGAAGCTGCCGCATTTCCTGTTCCATCTCTGCACTATTGGCTCCAGCATCAATCAGCAAACATAGAATGCGTCGATCATTGACGTGCTTGATTGCACAGTCGCCATATTCACCCGTCTTGTTCACATCAACCCCAGCGGCAAGTAGGGCTTTAACGCATTCAATAGCGTCATTGTCGCAGGCTGCCATCAGCGGAGTGTGACCATATTCGTCGGCAACATTTACATCAAAGCCTTTGCTTATTAACCACGACAGCATCCGACCCTTGTCATTGATTACCGATTGAAACAACGATTTATCAGCATCCTTCCTGTTCTCATACAACAGTTCGGCTTTGGTAATATCGCCAAGCTGAAGACTCAATAACCAAGGTGTTCTGCTGGCAGCATCCCACCAAAATTGTGCGTCTACCTCATCGTGCAGACACCGTTTGACATCATCTACGGAGCCAAATGCTATCGCATACATTATCGGTGTCCAGCTCAGATAATCACCGTCAGCGCCCGCATCCAACAGCAGTCTCACGACATCAAAACGCCCTTGGCGCGAAGCCACACCAATCGCAGTTTCACCGTATCTACTCATGCCATTAAGGGCTGCGCCACGTTCTATCAATAACTTTACCAATGCGATTAGATGTCCGTCCCTAGCGATATTGCGACCGAACATGGCATCAATCAAGGCGTCATAGCCTCCATCGCGGGAATAGTGAATATTAGCGCCTTCATTGAGTAATTGGCGAACCTGTTGCAGGTCGCCAGCCTCTAAAGCAGTTGCAAGGTCATTCTTTTCTTCAATCATTGCGAAATCAACTTTTCTTATTCAGTGGTTATTCTGGATCAACACCTCGGACAGTTTTCAGTATGAAACATACTTAAAACTTGTAAGATGTTGACATTTAATAAGTTTTCGTTTTTATGTGAAAATACAAATATCATTATAAAACAACAATTTAAAAAAAATGTCCGAAGTATTGCTGGATGAGTTAACTATGAGTCTAGGTGATAAATTCTATAGAACACAGATTGATTAATTGATCCCCCCTATATGGGTGGAAGTTTTGATTCGATATAAGTCATATACTGAACAAAATATTAACGAGTGTTTGTAAATGGTTCTATTATTTAAATAAATAGAACTAACCAAAAGGCGGGGTGGGCAATGGAAAACATAGAAAGATCTAACCCAAAAACACCAAATCTGGTGCGGGCACCCTCTATAAATTTACCTAAAGGTGGTGGCGCTATTAAAGGGTTGGGTGAAAAGTTTGCCGCCAATCCTGTTACCGGCACTTCCTCCTTTTCCATTCCTATCGCAACCAGCACCGGGCGCTCTGGTCTTGATCCTGAGCTACCCATTTCCTATGACTCCGGTTCCGGCAACGGCATTTTTGGTTTTGGCTGGAGCTTGGCTCTTCCTTCCATCACACGCAAAACAGATAAGGGTTTGCCACGCTACCGCAATGCAGAGGAGTCCGATACTTTCATTTTATCTGGTGCGGAAGATTTGGTTCCCGTACTCGATGTAGATGATAATTTAACTTCCGATGCTGATTACAGCATCAAACGGTATCGCCCGCGCATCGAAGGTTTGTTCGCTCGTATCGAACGCTGGACGAAACAATCAAACGGTGACGTCCATTGGCGCTCAATCTCCAAAGATAACATCCTCACCATTTACGGGCTTGATGCTGGTTCACGGATTGCGGATCCTGCCGACAATAGCCGGATTTACTCCTGGCTAATCAGCGAAACCCGTGACGATAAGGGTAACGCCATTGTCTACCAGTACCAGCAGGATAATGACGCAGATGTTGATCTTTCGGTGGCGCACGAGAAAAACCGGGTTCGCAGTGCCAACCGTTATCTAAAGCGAATTTACTACGGTAACAGAGAATCGTTGTTGGATAGTCACTGTAGTCGGCCTCGTTTTCTAGACCCTGTTCCCGACAAAGAGAAATGGATGTTTGAAGTCGTGTTCGATTATGGAGAACACGCTGAACAGACACCACTTCCCGAACCCGATGAAGGCAGCGATTGGAAATGTCGTACTGACGCCTTCTCCAGCTACCGTTCAGGCTTTGAAATCAGGACGACCCATTTGTGCAAACGGGTACTAATGTTCCACCATTTTTCTCATGAGGATAACGTCGGGGATGACTGTTTGGTTCGCTCCACCGATTTTACCTATACCGACAAACAGGAAAATTCGGGGTTTACTTTCCTTATAGAAGCCACGCAGAAAGCCTACAAACGTAACTCGGATAAGTCTGGATACGATACCCGGTCACTACCACCGCTTGAATTTAAATACACTCAGGCCGTCATCAACGAAGAAATCCATTCTATTGATCAAAAAGTAATGGAAAATCTGCCAATCGGGCTGGATGGCAGACAATACCAATGGATTGATCTGGATGGCGAAGGTTTGTCAGGGATTCTCACTGAACAGGCTGGCGGCTTGTTTTACAAACGTAATATCAGCCCTCGCCCCTCATCAAATCAACAAGCTCAAGGACACCAAACGGATGTTCAATTTGAAGCCTTACAAGCTGTAGCAACCAAACCTTCAACAGCCGCACTGGTCAGTGGTCAACAGCAACTCCTCGATCTGGATGGGAATGGGCAACTGGATCTGGTTGATTTCAATGAACCCGTTCAGGGATTCTATGAACGGACACCTGATAAAGACTGGGAAAATTTCAAACCATTTAAATCACTGCCGAATATAGATTGGCAAAACTCCAACCTGAAGTTCGTCGACATCACAGGCGATGGCCACGCCGACATCCTGATCAGTGAAGATGATGTGTTCTGCTGGTATCCATCAAAGGCGGAAGCAGGTTTTGGCGCGGCGGAAACCGTGCGAAAAACGCTGGATGAGGA
This sequence comes from uncultured Thiotrichaceae bacterium, assembly GCA_902727985.1. Lineage (GTDB taxonomy): Bacteria > Pseudomonadota > Gammaproteobacteria > Thiotrichales > Thiotrichaceae > HyVt-477. The sequence continues at coordinate 16,285 of CACVAY010000033.1, forward strand.
ATCTGGCGCACGCATTGTATTTGCCGATAGCGAACAAGCCATTTATCTCGCCGATATGAGTGGTGACGGTCTGACCGACATCGTGCGCATCCGCAATGGTGAAGTTTGCTATTGGCCGAATTTAGGCTATGGGCGATTCGGCGCGAAAGTCGGTATGGACAACCCACCTTGGTTTGATCACCATGACCAGTTCAATCAGCAACGTATCCGTGTGGCGGATATTGACGGTTCAGGTGCGAATGACATCCTCTATCTTGGCACTAACGGTGTCAGTATCTATTTCAATTTGTCAGGCAATGGCTGGAGTGATGCAACCACACTCAGCCAGTTTCCACCGATAGATAATCTCAGTAGTGTGCAGACTGCCGATTTATTGGGTAATGGTACTGCCTGTCTGGTCTGGTCATCGCCTCTGCCCGCCCATGCTAGTCAGCCCATGCGTTATATCGATTTAATGAGTGGGCAGAAACCGCATTTGCTAACCCGTATCGTCAATAACCTTGGTGCGGAAACCCATATTGAATATGCGCCATCCACCCAGTTTTATTTGGATGATGAAGCTAAGGGTCAACCGTGGATTACTAAGCTCCCATTTCCGGTACATGTGGTGGAACGGGTTATCACGCTCGACAATATCAGCAAAAACCGTTTTGTCAGCCGTTACGCCTATCACCACGGTTACTTTGACGGTATCGAACGTGAGTTTCGTGGTTTCGGCATGGTGGAGCAGTGGGATACAGAAGAATACGCCGCGTTTGACGATCATGGATTGCTGGCAGCGAGCAATGAAAACTCAAACTCGGATATGCCACCGGTACATACCAAAACCTGGTTTCATACTGGCGCTTATGTTCCGGGTGATAAGATCAGCTTGCTCTACATGCAAGAGTATTTCGGTGCACCTGGCAGTGATAATGCGTTAGAGGGTTTCGAAAAGACGCTCCTGCCCGATACTATTCTGCCGGAGATAGAAGATAAGCCGCTAAGTGCAAAAGAAGCCCGTGAAGCTTGCCGCTCTCTTAAGGGAGCCATGTTGCGGCAGGAAGTCTATGCTGATGATGGCAACAAAGTAAAAGCCGGTATTCCTTACACTGTTACAGAACAGAATTTCACGATCAAGTGTTTGCAACGTCAAAATGAAAACAGACATGCCGTCTTTTTTACCCATGAACGTGAAGCCATTAGCTATCACCATGAGCGAAACACTAACGATCCACGCATTACCCATGCGATGACATTGGAGGTAGATGAGTTCGGCAATGTACACAAGTCACTGGCAATCGCTTATGGCAGGAAAGGGGAAAACATTCCTGACGCAAAGCCATCAGCAGACGGCAACCCTGTCATCAATGGCTGGACGCAAGCTGACCGGGAAAAGCAGCAGCAAACACTGATCACCTACAATGAAAATGATTTCACCCGCAAAGTCAAAGACACCGCTAAATCATTCATTGACACCGCGAATGACTATCGGACACCACTGCCCTGTGCATCGCGCAGTTACGAAATCACGGGTTTAATACCTGAGAACAGTGCTGCTCATTTCAGCTATGAGGAATTGACCAGGGATAACAATGGAACGCCCTTCGGTTTGTTAAACAGCTTGCCGGAAATTAACTATGAAGTGCGGCCAACGGCAGGACAGCAACAGAAACGCCTGATCAAACACACCTGCACGCTGTATCGCAAAAACGACCTGAGCGATTTATTGGACAGGGGAGAAATCGAATCTATGGCGTTGCCGGGTGAGAGCTACCAGCTGGCATTTACACAAGGTTTGCTGGATCAGGTTTACAAACGCCAACGAAATGAGACAGCGCCTGTAGAAACACTGCTTACCCCGGAAATTGTAAAAGAAGGTGGCTATGTCGATTTCGATAAGAGTGATGAGCAGCTTAAAGAGAAAAACTGGTGGATACCATCCGGCAAACTGCTCTACCACTACGACGAGACAAATACTGAAACTGAGGTTAGTGCTGATGATGAACTTACGGCAGCCAGGCAGCACTTCTTTCTCCCCCGCCGTTTTCAAGATCCATTTGGCCATAGCGCTTATGTGGATTACGACGATTATGACTTATTCGTTACCCGCACAACCGATGCGGTAAAGAACCAAACCTTCGCAGAATATGACTACAGGGTTTTACAATCCCGACTGATGACCGACCCCAATGATAACCAGACCGCCGTAGCTTTTGATGTATTGGGTATGGTCGCCGGTAATGCGGTTATGGGCAAGGCGTATGCCAACCCACCGGAAGGTGACTCGCTGGAGGGCTTTCAGGCCGATCTGACAGAAGATCAGATCAACGATTTTCATGCAGACCCGACTGCTGACAAGGCGCGGCAGTTTCTCGGTAATGCAAGCTCGCGGATTCTATATAACGTCAAGCGTTCCAAGCCAGATTCACAACCTGCTTTTGCCATTACGCTGGCAAGAGAAACTCATGTTAGTGATTTGAAAATTGACCCCGCAACCGGTCAGCCAGAACCGACCAAAGTACAAATTAGCTTTAGCTATTCCGATGGATTTGGGCGTGAAATCCAGCAAAAGGTGCAGGCCGAACAAGGCCAGTTGCCGAAGCGTGACAAAGTTACTAAAGAGTTGGTACTAAAAGACGGCTACCCGGTTATGGAAGCTGGCAATGGCAGATCGCGCTGGGTAGGCAGTGGCTGGACAATCTTCAATAACAAGGGCAAGCCGGTACGTCAGTACGAACCGTTCTTCACCGACCGGCATGATTTCGAGTTTGAAGTCTGTATCGGCGTAAGTCCGGTGCTGTTTTACGATCCGCTGGGGCGTGTAATTGCCACGCTGCATCCCAACCATACCTATGAAAAAGTGCTGTTTGATCCGTGGCGGCAGACAAGCTGGGATGTCAATGATACGGTTTTTATGCATCCCCAAACCGATGATCCCGATATTGCATACATTACTGCCCAGTATTTCGCGGAACACAAGGATTGGCAAAGTTGGCATAGCCTTAGAACCGTTCCGGCCAAAGCTCTGGAAAAGTGGCCAGATTATGGTAAACAGGGTAATTTCCTTCCTTTCAATGCAAAGCGCAGATTAGCGGAGAAACAAGCCGCCGAAAAAACGGAAAAGCATGCTAACACGCCTTCAGCTGTACATTTTGACACGCTGGGCAGACCTTTCCTGACCTTTGCGCATAATGGGTATAAGGGCGAAGGTGAAAACAAAACGCCCATTCTACATGCCACCCGCGTTGAACTGGATATCGAGGGCAATGAACGTGCCGTGATTGACGCCCGTGGCAATACCGTTATGTCTTATGCCTACAACATGGCTGGGCCGGAAGAAGATGATGAGGGTGACGAGGAAGACGAAGAAGAAACTGCGACCAATCGTATTTATCAGCACAGTATGGATGCAGGTGAGCGTTGGACACTCAATGATATAGCAGGTAATCCCATTCATAACTGGGATGCCCGGGGACACCATTTTCATAACGAATATGACTCGCTGCGCCGCCCGATCAGACAGTTTATTCAGGGAGAATATGAAAAAGAGGCGCAGGCAGACGGGCATGAGTCAGACCCTGCATCAGTCAGTGAAAATAAAATTCTGTTTGAACAGATCATTTATGGTGAAGGCGTAGGGGGGGATAAAGGCAAAACAGCCAATCTTCGCGGGCAGATTTACCAGCACTATGACTCCAGCGCTTGCACAACAAACGTGGCTTTCGATTTTAAAGGTAATATCCTGGAAGAGCGTAAGCAGCATATTGATGACCCGACTGCCTCACTCACTAACTGGTTAGATGCCGATCTGACTATCACCTTGCATGCTGATATCTTTAATCGCTATACCAAATACGACGCCCTGAATCGGATGGTGCGTCAATACAACTGGCATACCGATCCGTTGGGTGTCGCCGTCTATGAGCCGCAGTATAATAAACGCGGTTTATTGCAAGAAGAAAGCCTCACGATTCAGGCGCAAAAAACCAATGAGGGTTTTACCGGGGGGCAAAAAAGTACGCCGGTTTCAGCTATTGTTTACGATGCGAAGGGGCAACGGCAAAGCATCAACTACGGCAATGGAACCATTACCCGCTATCACTATGATCCATTAACATTCCGGCTGGAACAGCTACGTACTACCCGTCCTGGGTATAACCCAGTATTCCCGGAAACCCACTCGAATCTAAAGAACGACAAGATATTGCAGCAGCTTTGCTACACCTACGATCCTAACGGCAATATTACCGAAATTGTTGATGAGGCCTACGAGCCTGTTTTTTTCCAAAATCAGAAAGTCGAGCCGAGAAATCGTTATACCTATGACCCTCTTTATCGTCTGATTCAGGCACAAGGGCGCGAGAGCAAAACCTCTAAACCACCCAGTCAATTCGAAGACAAACCCATTGGTGTGACCTTCCCTGTAACCGATGAAACCCTGAGAAATTACAGGCAGAACTATTCCTATGATGCCGTTGGCAATATCGAAAAAATGCAGCATGTGGCAGCAGGTGGGCGATGGACAAGACGCTACCAGTACGATGATAAAAGTAACCGTTTGCTAAGCACGCTGGTGGGCAATGATGAAACCAAAATCATCCATTATGACTACGATGCTCACGGCAATATGCTTAATCTTGCTAATGATGGTAAATCAATTAACTGGGATTATCAGGACATGATTCATGGTTGTGATTTAAAGGGAGGGGGTACGGCTTACTACAGCTATGATGCAGAAAAACAACGCACACGAAAGTATATTGAGAAGCAGGGAAATACCGTCGCAGAGCGATTTTATATTGATGACATAGAAAGATATCGATTCTGGAAGAAAGGAGCAGAAGCCAATGGGTTTTTAGAAGAAATAGAAACCTATCATGTGCTTGTCGATCAACAACGGTTGTTAATGATCGAGGATGTTACTAAAACGAATAACATTAAACTGAAAGAAGGTGTCTTATTTCGATATCAGTACAGCAATCATCTTGGTTCAGCTTCTTTGGAGTTGGATGAAAAGAAAAATACTATTTCTTATGAAGAATATCATCCATATGGAGCCTCGGCTTATAAGTTTAGGAATGAGGGAGGAGACTGTATTCGTAAACGGTATCGGTATACAGGAATAGAACGAGATAGTGAAACAGGATTAAATTATCATGGTGCTAGGTATTATATTAATTGGTTAGGTAGATGGGTTAATACTGATCCAGACGATATGGATGATGATGTAAATATATATAACTATGTTAGTAATAATCCGATTATATACATTGACCAAGATGGACGAAAGAAAAAAAATTCATTTGTTCAAGGGGGGAAAGATAGTCTTTACCGCTATGCTGATGTTTTAATTCCCATGCAAATCAGTAATTTTGGTTTTCATCAGTTCTATGGGCATGCCTCTAAGTACCATAAATATGGTGGAACAACACGTCAAGAAAAAAGAAGAAAACTGTTAAAGTGGAATAAGAAAGCAAAAATTTCTGGCAAAGGTAGATTTCTCCCAAGTCCAATGCCTGAAAAGCTAGGATGTTTTAGTTGGGCGATGCTACATATAAAGGCAGCATATGCTGAGGCAGGCAAACAACAAAAGTGGAAAAAAATGTTATCGGCTTTGAGACAAGGTAAAACTGGATATACACATCTTGCTCCACATACACTCGCAAGAGAACTACAAAAAGATGGATGGAAAGTTATCTATTTTAACCCAGATGTACAAAATTTAAAATCTTACGATTCGTCTATTAAAAAGATTAGAAGGATAGACCCATTAGAACGTACATGGTTAAGAAAACGTGGGATAAAAATTGATGATACTATTTTAAATTATGCTCCTTCTGGATCTGCTAGTCCTGATAGTACAAGTTTACTAAAACTGAAAAAGTTAAGCAAAATAGACTTTTGGTGGGCATCATATAACGTAACTCTAATATCAGAGAGAAATGGACTGAGAATAGAAAAACCAACTAGTGGTGGGCATTCTATTGCTGGCTCAGGATTAAATGTTTTTAGCTTTAATTGGACTCGAAGCCCAAATAAAAACCCTATTAATAAAAAATTAATAACAGATCCTGCTCATAGGCATGCTGGATTTATTGTTGTACCTCCGGGTTCATGGTAACAATAAAAAATATGGGATCTATTTGATAGTCGGATGCAATAAAAATCAGTGCCATTAAATAGATCAAAGGGGTCGGACTCGTTTGATCCATCGCAATTGAAATTTTGGAGCTAGTAAGTGAACTTATATGAATTTTTATCAAGTGCCTTTTGGCCTATTGTTGTACTAGTCTTGGGGCTAATTTACAAAAAGTCAATTGACCAACGCAAAACTGTAGAAGTCGAGTTTCTACAAACAGCTACGCTTAGGTTAGGTGAAAAACAAGCAGAGGGAGATGTTGGTGCTTTGATAAAAGAACTGAATAAAGTTTTTGATAGCAGGCTGAAAAGAAAACATAAAGACTTTCTTATCAAGCTTGTTGAGTCTGGAGGTGAACCAACAGTGGAAGAGGCTATTCCAGAATTCGATCGTACTAATCCGAATCAACTTGGAATGCTGCGAGCTTTGCGCGGCTTGGGAATCATCCACCCGGCAGGATACGGTAAGTGGGAAAGTAACAAGGCCATTATCGTTGATGGGCTCGGTAGGGAATTATACAAGCAACTAACCAAATAGTTATTTATCTTTCATCATTACAGCTGAAATAAATCTCAGTAACGAAATGAACAAGTAAAGGGGCAAGATATGAGTTGCGATATTAAATTTAAAGGTAGTTATGTCATTATCGAAGGCAGTCATGCCCAGTTTACCACTACAGACCTGATGCTAGATGCGCCAAGTAGACGAAAAAATAATGTGAACTACAGACGGGCTTTAGTTCACGATCATAAAGATGGCTTGACCATTAACTACAACTCTGACTATCCAAATGGTGTGACCATTGATGGCGAAACCAAGGTGGAGGATTTAACTGCTAACAAAATAAGCTCCAATCAGATAGTCAGCAAATATATTAAAGCGAATACGATTGAAGCTGAAGAAGGTGGTGAAGTTAGCATTAATCATATCAAGACTAATAGATCGCAAGTCAACTTTATGGATGCCGGGCTTATAGAAGCAGCGGAAGTTCATGGAAGTCGTATGTGGGCTGGCAGTTTGCAGCCAAAAGAGAAAAATGATGCATTAATTATCGGCGCTTCCGGCGCAACAAAGAAGGTCGAGTTGGCCGGGCCAGGACTTCTGGTTAGTGGTGGGATACAGATTTTAGGTGATTCTGAATTTAGTAAGCCACTCAATGTACCTGATATATTTCTTGTGCCTGGGCAGGTTGATGTAGACAACCCGGTCGCTAAGAAATATAGCCTGTTTGCGAAAATCAAAGAATTACAAAAAGAGAACGCTTCCCTAAAGAATCAACTGCTTGAATTAACCGGGCGCGTACAAAAGCTTGAGGAAAGGGATGATGATTAGTTTCGTTGAATCCTTGAAAAAAATAGGCATTACCCCCCCTTTTAGCCTTAATGAAGATCTTCAGGCATATCCAAACAGTATGCAAGAACTACTGCGCATTATGAATCTTCCAACGTCAGACTTGAAACAACTCTCAAGCAGAAAGGTGCATGAGTTTACCGAGGAAAATGCCCAAGGTCTGACTTATGCTTATAGGGATACGTGGTTTTTATCAAGTGAAAAAGAAGTCTTTAAATATCGTTTTATCGGTGACAACCCGTACAAGCCAGACAAGGTGATCAGGCAGAAGCGTGTAGCTCTCTCTGAATTGATAAAGAAAATAGCATTAGATCAACATTTACGCAGACATGTTGGAAAAAGAGAAGTGTTCGATCATATAGGAGACATAGATTACTACAATAGTATGCTCTTTCTTTCGATAAGGGAAAAAGATGGTTGTGCACCACTGCTCCTGGTTTTATCAGAAAGTCTCGATGTTATTTGTTATTCACGTTTAAGTTCAAGTGTTGACTACTGGTGTGCAATAAATCCTTGGAGTGGCGTCTTGTATGCAGCCCCAATAATTTGCTCTGAAGATAAAGGTTATGGATATTTGAATGCTTTTGATATTACTGGAATTATCAATAATTTTCATAATCGAGATACATGGGGTGGCTATATTGAAGTTAGTCTGATGAAAAACAATAAATTCAGATTTTATGAATATAACAACGGCATAGATACTGCGAGGTCATTTCAAGGCATAACCTTTTCTAATAATGGTTTCATGTATACAACAACTGCAAAATTGTTTTACAACGGTTTTTGGGGCAAGCGATGGGATAATTCGATGAGAGTATATAACGCATTAACAGGTAAATATTTAGGTAAAAAAGATTTTGATTTTGAGGGTGCTGGAGATGAAATAGAAGGATTATCCATTCATCCTTCTGGCATTATATATGTCGCAGTTGCTGATAATGATGCCAGTGATGATGAGTTTGAAATACATGCTTTCAAATATCCTGAGAAAAGTAATAAGGTTGTTTGATATCAGGTTTGAATGCTTAAACTCTTTGTATGTCAAGTATTGATAATATTGCAAGAAAATAGGAAGCTAAATCATGGTAAACAATAAATATCCTTTAATTATAATATCGCCAAGGGGCTTTAATCAGGCGCTTGCGCCATTGGTTGAGCATAAAAATAGTACTGGAATGCCTTGCTTGCTTGTATCGCTTGAAGATATTCAGGATCGTTTTTATGGGAAAGACTTTCCTGAGCAAGTGAAACGTGCGATAGCGCATTATAACCAAGAAAATAAATCTCGCTATTTTATGTTGGTTGGTGATACCGATATATTTCCTGTCCGTTATATTCGTGGAACAAATACAGAATGGAATACTCGTTATTATCCCTCAGATCTTTATTATGCCGATCTTTATGATAATCAAGGCGTCTTTGATGACTGGGATATTGATGATGATGGATATCATGGTACAACTAACTTTACAGGGGGTGACGAAAGAGTGAACGTCGACAAAATCAACCTGTATCCAGATGTATCCGTTGGCAGAGTACCTGCATCGAGTCCGGAAGAAGTCACTAATTATATCAATAAGGTTATTGGATATGAATACGGAGCCTGGCGATCTTCATGGAAGAAGCAGGCTATGATTGTCTCGGATCATGGCACTGGTGGTGCTTTTGCTCACAAAATCTATGCAGATGAAATCAGCGACTTGTTAAAGAATTTTACAACATTCAAATTATATCAAAATAATCAGCCATACAAAGATATGGATTTGCAAAAACGTGCCATGGTGATTACCGGTAAAGTTAATGATGGTATTGGTGTTCTTGCTCACCTGGGGCATGGTAATCCACATAGTTGGGCTCATTTTTTGAATATACAGAAGTTGTCCGACCTTTCTAATAGCAAGTATCCGATCGTATCAACCATTGCATGCTTAACCGCTAATTTTCATTATGGTCCAGAAATTTTTCAGCAAGACAATTACCTGACCACTGATGGGAACGTCTGGTTTGGCCAGGGGGCTAAAAAAGCTAACAGGCCTATGCCTGCCAGTATCCAGCCAGGACGTTTTGATGTTGAGTCCATGGCTGAAGGGTTTCTGGTTAAGCATAAATATGGCGCTGTTGCTTACATGGGGTCAGTCGCTAAGGGGGAGCATGGAGGGGCGGCACTTCAAAAATACTTCATTGAGTTTTTTGCCAGGCAAATGGAGTGGCACAAATTAGGAGATATATGGGCAAACGCCATGAGAAAATTCATTGATAATGAAGCGCTTCCCGGTATGGGATTCTATTACGCATATCTCCACCTTCATAAAGTTATCTTGTTTGGAGACCCCTCGTTACGAGTAGGTGGAATTCCCCGCTGGCAAAAGCATCACTTTTCAGGGGAATGGGATATCTGTCACGATGGCTGGAGAGGTAAAATAAAACTTACTGATGCTGGTGATCATCCTATTGATGGTCCTTTTTACAACCTTAAAGGGGAATATATAAATAGCAAAGGAGACGTTTATGAAGCATATGCAACTGTCATTTCAATCAACTCTCCACGAGACTTAAATAGTTGGCATGATCACCAGATGAAGCTGGTTGTGAAATTTGATGAAGAGCAAGAGTTTTTGCTCTATCTCCACACACAGTCTAAAAATGAAATGTCTGGAGTAACTTATTGGAGGAATCAGCCTTTTGGGGTAGCGATGTTTCGACCGGGCATGACACAGCTTAATGGAGTTCGTGATAGCAAGATGGTTGAACCTTGGTTGCTGAGTGGTGAATATCAAATGTCTCATGATGGCTGGCGAGGACGTCTTAATTTAGCTTATGACTTCTCAGCTAAGGGAAATAAACATCGTTTTACAGGTAATTATATAACAGCCGATGGTGAAAACTTATTGGCTTATGGTGAGACAAATCAAGAACAGCCACACATACTCAAATTATTCATAGATTTCAATAAAACCAATAAACGAGCTGATGATCAAAAATTCGATCTCTATTTTTACACTCAAACTAAGGATGGCATGGCTGGAATCGCTCACTGGAACAATATTCCATTTGGTGCACGATTGACCAAACTGTCGCCTTTACATTTAACAAATATGGAAGGTAAAAAAGGTTCAATAAGGCATTTTCAACTCTATATTCCTTCTGGAAGTTCCAGAATCACCTTCAAAATGACAGGAGGAATTGGTGATCCAGATATATATGTAAGATTTAAAGATAGACCATCTCTAACTGAATATGATTATCGCCCTTATATATCAGGTAGCGAAGAAAATATAGTTATCAACTCTCCTTCTTCTGGATTTATCTATGCAATGGTGCATGGATACACTGATTTTAAAGATATCGAGCTAGAAGTCAGCCTTTTACATTAGTTTACTGTTAAAAAATTCCCAAATCGAGCTACTCGGACGCAAGCAACCGAGCTTAACGCCGATTTGATTGGTCTTCGACCAACCGGAATTTTTTAGTTAGATTGACTCGGGGCAAACTCCAAAGATTTCTTTCTTTAAAGCTTGCACATGAAAATAATTAATTGTCACTCTATAATTTTAGGATAAAAAAGCTATGAATGGTAAAAAAATCAATTGTGCTTTATTAGTTATATTTTTTTCAATTGGAGCAGAGAAACTTTATGCTTTAGATAATCCTACAGTAAATTCAACTCCTGAATCATTACTTGTACCAATTCCAGAGACAGTCCCTCAGCCAGTGCCAATCCCTGGGTACTATCTGTGGGTTCCAACTCAGCCAGCTCAAATACCAAGCGCAACACCACAACCCGTTCCTGTTCCCTGGCCGGTAATTTGGGTGATGCCTGTACGACCTGCTCCAGTATCAATCCCTCAGCCTATTCCGATACCCAGGTCTCAATCATGGGGGACGCCATATTTACCATTTCCCATACCAAGTGGTATACCACAGCCAGTTCCTATTCCAAAGCCTGTGAGTAAATAATGAAATCAAGCGAAATCTTTTACTTTCCTGATCGTCACAATGTCCTCATGCCTTGACACGCAAGAAGCTGAGGAATCGTTTGGTCATCGCGGACTGGCAAGTGCCCTAAAATCAAAAAGTAAGGAAAAAAAATGTGGAATACTCTGGAAGCTGCCAAACTTATTGTCTCTTTTTCCACACCTGTTGTGGTTGTGGCATTAGGTTACTATTTTAGTCATCAATTAAAGCAATTTGATAGGAATAATGAAGCGCGCCGACAAAAAGAACTTGAAGCTAAAGAAGGAGAAAGAAATGAGTTAGAGAGAAAATATAAACTCCGAGTTGAGTTTACTATTGATGCGATATTCCATGGTAATCAGAATGGTTCTAACCTAGTTGAGGTTGTTGCTACGATCAACAATAAAAGTGCTATCCAACATAAATTCACTGCTATCAATCTAAGAGCTCTTGGCATCAAAAAAGGTGAAAGTATCGATTTATGGAGTCCCACGATCCTTAACAAACAGATAGCTACCAAAAAAATCAACTTTCCAGAAAAAATACTTAAAGAGAGTCTTATTCCACCACAATGGAACTATATCTTTGTGGAACCAGGTGTAAAACAGGAAATTACCTATCCAACCTCTATTCCTGAAAATATCAGTTATATCCTGGCAACAGTAGAGTTCCATTATGATGCCAACACCCCCCACACCGCTGAACACATGTTCAAGGTAAAAGTTGCTTCAGAAGCTGGAGATACACATGAATAAGATTACTTTTCCCCTAACTCCGGAAATGATTGGTAACGAAGTTTCAAATCTTCATGCCATGCTTGGGCTGATCCTCTGCAAATGCCTCCTGTTTGATGGCAATAAGGCTAACTGTGAAGAATTTAAAATTGCCTTAAAGCATGATAAAGAACAGCAACGTTACGATGGCGCGACAGGCCAACTGGTAGAGATTTTCCAGGAACAATGGGGTATTGAAGCTGAAGAAAGAGGTACTGTTGACGAGGCGACTGCCTACGCCTTGAATACATTACTGCCTTTGGGGGAAGGACTTGCCATAGAACAGACCATCGAGGGACAAGTCCTGCTCGAGAATGGTTTACCTGCCGCTGGTGCAACTTTGCGCTTGTATCTACTCAAGTCGGGCGGCAGAGCTGAAAAAATACAAGAAACAAAAACGTTTCCCAACGGCCATTATATATTTTCCGGTATTTGCGGAGCCGATGAGGCGAGTTATGAAATACGCATGATCATGAGGCCGGGTGGAGATGAAAAAGAACAGCCATTGACCAAGCCACTTAACTATATTTCTGCGGAAAATGCGCACATCAAGATCAATCTGATTGCTCCACAGGGTGGACGAATCAATTCATTTCAATCGGAATTTACCGATCTCCGTACTGATATTCAAACAAAGTTTGAGTCTGAAGAAGCGAATATCGAACTTTCCGATATTCAGGAAAATGAAGACCGGCAGGATATCACCGTGCTTAACCGGGCAACGGGTTGGGATGGTCGTTTGATTGCCATGGCCTCAACGGCAGAGCGCTTAAGCAAGGATATTCAGCAGTCAACTGCTGTTAACTTGTCCAGCGAAGTCATTTACGGCTTGCTGCGTGCAGGACTGCCATCCGACCCACTTTTACTGGCGCAGGTCAAACCGGAAGCTGTTGGAAAAACGGTAAAGGCTGTATTTAATGCAGGTATTATCAAGCTGATTGACCAACCTGTTGAGAGCATTCAAGAGCAGTTCGCCGAAGTTTCCCGCCATCTTCGCCTGAAGCTGCCGACCTCTGGATCTAATGCGACTTATGAGGACTTCCTCAATATTACAAAAATCGAAAAACCACAAAAGCAAAAATTTGCAGACCTGTTTCTGAACCACCAAGGTACTCCCGAACAGTTTTGGGATACAGTCCGTGAGAAAAAGATACTGAATGAAAAAGAAATTCATGGCATGCAGTTGCAGGGGAAGCTTGCATCCCTGACAGGCAATAGCCTTGAGCTGACCAAATATATTACCAGTCTAAAGGTTAATGACCCAGTTGATTTGGTTCAGAAAGGTCTCTATGAAGCTGATCCCTGGATGGAAATCATCAACCAGGTTATTACTGAAAATCAGGATCCGGATCAGCCAAACGACAATATCATACCGGAAAGGTATCGGGTGGATTCACCCGAAGGCCGAATTAGGGTTTATGCGAGCGACCTTGCCAGAAAGCTCCGCCTGAGCTATCCATCCAATGTGCTTGTTCATCGCCTGAAAAACGACAGGAACAATGCCTTTAATATGGGAGATACGCTACAGCGAAAAGCGGTGACTACATTGCTGGAACAGTTGCTTTCGAGGGGCTTTGTTTTAGGGCAGACATCACTTGGCGGATTTTGTACCGCAAACCCGGATATAGAAGAGTCATGGGGTTCAGCCAAAGAATATGCCATTGCTTACGAAGGCGTACAGAAATTACAGAATACCTACCAGGTTACGCCCGATGATGCTTCAATGAAAACGCTACTAGGCATGGGGTTAGGTTCTGCTCATGAGATTACTTCAACGCCGGAATCAATGTTTGTCGAAGCCTATATGCAGCAGTCGCCCAAGTTGGAGCGGGTTACGGAAGCCGCGCCCAAACTCATTTATCGCAAAGCTGAAAAAGTTAATGTTGTTACCCACAATCTGTTAGTGAGCTTGAAACAGGAGCAGCAAGAGAATTATACCGCACCTGTTTGGAAGATGGGCGGCGGTGCTCCTGAGGTTGAGGTTTTCAAGGAGAACCTGACCAAGCGCTTTCCTAATATGGAAAACCTGTTTGGCTCGGTTGACTACTGTGAATGTGAGCATTGCCAATCTATATTGAGTCCGGCGGCTTACCTGGTTGATCTCTTGCAGTTTACCGAGCAAAAAAATAATCAGGGATTTACTGTACCTTATGATGAGCTTAGTGAGCGCCGTCCCGATATCCCGCATATCCCGCTGACTTGCGAAAACACCCATACCGCCTTGCCCTATATCGACGTGGTTAATGAAATCATGGAATACAAGGTTGCGTATGATCAGCTGGATGCAGAGGCTGCGCATGATACCGGTAATGCAACCACGGAAGAGTTACTTGCTGAGCCGCAAAACGTTATTAGTGAAGCCTATGCGAATCTTTGCGGCTCACCTTATCCATTGCCACTCCCATTTGATCTGCCGCTTGAGACTGCCAGAAAGTTTTGTGATTATTTTGAAACACCGCTGGCTGAGATTCTGGAGGCTTTCAGGCCATCGGATACCTTGTTTGCACCTGAGCAGACAGATGGGGATAAGGTAGCAAAATATGGACAGTTTGCGGTTTTTATGGAGTCGCTAGGCTTATCCCCGGCTGAAGTTGCATTATTCACTGATATTGGTTTGCTGGATAACTGGTGCCAGTTATATGGTTATGAAACTTCAGAGCAAGCGCAATCAGAAAAAAAAGACAATGATACCGGGCAAATTATCGGTCTTAATTCCGCCAAAACACTTTCTCGCAGACTCGGCATTACCTATAAGGAATTGCTGCAAGTTATAAAAACAGGTTTTGTTAATCCGGAGTTGAATACATTAGCCGTTCTATACAAGACAGGCATCAGTATCAGATTTGTTAAGCAATATGAAGAGCACCAACAAAGCCATGGTAAGCAGTATAAGCAACATGAGCCTTTGTTAAACAAGAATGAAAGTAAATGGGAAGAGAAAGAGAAAAAACAACGCCAATCAATAGCAGATAAGGATTGGGATATCCTGCGTGATTTACAGGCTTACGATAAAAAGCTGGAGCGCTTTATTCGGGAATACTCACGGATCAACCCTGACAAGGAAGCACAGGTTAAAATCGAAACGCAAATCAGGGAAAAACTGGCGCAGATTAGCGCAGACTTCAATCTCCCGAAAGATAAACAGCAATGGGTGAACAGGATTCTGCTGCTGGCTGACGATGACGTAAGTTGTCAGTTTGAAACCACCAGGGTGCGTCTGGCCAACGGCGATCCAGCAAAGCCTATGGATTTCCTGAAAATCAATTTGTTTGTTCGTCTGTGGCGCAAGCTTGGCTGGTCAATTGAGGAAACGGACTGTGCATTACAGGCTTTTATACCTAAAAAAGTGCCGTTAACTAGTGAGGAAAATCTGCAAAAGCAGCCTCTAAAAACTGCATTGGTCTATCTGTCTCATTTGAAGGATCTGGAGAACAAGCTCAATCTGGGTAAACAGGAGCGACTCAAACTGCTGACTCTCTGGTCGGATATCCCAACCACTGGCGAGAACTCGCTTTATGCCCAATTGTTCCTGAACCGCAAAGTACTGATTGAGTTTCCAGCCTTCGATCACTCACTTGGATTCTATCTCACTGATCCGAAAGTGAACATAGATCAAAACATGCCCGCTTTGCAGGGGGCTTTGCGTCTGACGGCAACCGAAATCCAGAAGATTCTGGAAGATGCCATTAATCCTGAAGACCAACCGGAAGATGGTGTTCTGACAGGTCAGCTGTCTCTGGCGGCGGTGTCAATATTGCACCGATACAGTTTGCTGGCACGAGGACTAAAACTGTCTGTTCACAAGCTAATCACACTGAAAAGGCTCTCTGGCCTTGATCCTTTCAAGCCGTTGCACGCTGATCCCCTCGCAAATATCGACCAGGATTTTCCATTCGACCAAACCCTGCGTTTTGTGGAATCGGTCGAGGCTATACAGACCAGTGATTTCAGTATTGAGGATCTGGAATATTTATTTCTACATAAACTTGATCCCAAGGGCAAATATCAGCCGGGAGATACGATCAGGATGCAGTTGCTACGTACGATGATCGAGGGAATTCGTACCATACAGTCAGAACATCCTGTTCCTGATGACCCCACTTCCGTCACTGAAGAACTCTTACGGCAGAAACTCGGACTGGTGTTACCTGCAGAAGTTGTCGATCAGTTTCTTTCCATGATGAATGGCACATGGTCAACAACGGTTCGGAATGAACTGACTGCAAATGATGAACCACTCCAGGCATCAGATTACAAAGCAATACCAGAAATCATCGACCTCTCTTTTGATGAGTTTAAAAAGATTCAAAGTCTGAAGTTCAGTGGAGTACCTACTGATTCGATGAGAGCCGAAATGAAGGAAAGTTTGGGAGGACAACTACCGGATCTCTTGACACAGCTACTTGATGAAATTAATACACATGCCAGGACGTTTTATGAAGAACATCTTCAAAAAAGTGAGGCGGGAGTAATACCAGAACGGGGATTTTTCGCAGAGGATGATTTCGATCTTTTATTTAGTGCAAGCTTAAAGGTTCCCCAAAATGAAGCGGCGCGTAAGGCGCAGCAAGCCAAGGCTGGTAAGAAATTAGAAAGGTTAATCAATGCGTTCTGGCCGGTATTGCAGAAACGCTTGATAAGACAGTTTGTAGTGAAGAATGTAATCGCACAGTTACAAATCGAACCCGCATTGCTTGACACCTTGCTGGCCACCATACAGCCTATTGTTAATAACAAAAGTACTGAACTCATAGAGTTGTTTGTACAGGTTGGTGAGGCTAAAAATGCTGGCATTGATGTACAACTCTTCAGCACATCTGATACAACAGGTAAAGCAGAAAAGTCATTTATAGTTTCTGATCTTGAAACAGAGGCAGAAAACTTTGAAAACCAGGTTGAATACAAAAGCGCCAGCCTAGAGGCTTATCTTGAAGTTCCACAATCCGGGGCATACCGCTTTTACGTTGAACGGAAAAACAAGGATATAGGTTGTGATTTCTTATTTGTACACCTTCCAGATGTTTTCATCTCTGGCAAGGATCGAAACAAGGACAAGCTGGAATTTGATGATTATCTGGAGCTGAAGGCTGGTGTTTTTTATCGTTTCAGCTGCCGCTTGACAAACCTGGATAAAGGCTCAGTTCGTGTATTGATTCAGGGTGAGTCCTTGCCTAAAAGTGGTTTGTCTCAGCTCAAACTCTATCCTGCTAGTTATATCCAGCAAGCTGAAAAGGCATTGCTGTTGCTTTCAAAGGCTCAATTGTTATTACAGACACTGGGGTTGAATGAACGCGAAACACATCATCTGCAAACACATCCTCAGGATTTTGACAATTTCGATCTGGCAAAGCTACCTGTAGCAAGCAGTGAAAAATACAAAAAAGAATCGGTAGAGCAATTCAAAGCATTACAGCGCCTTTTCGATTATAAAAAACTACAAGACGATTTGGGTGGCGGTGAAGATAAGCTAGTTGAGCTCTTTGGGGGGAGCAATACTGATTCAGGAAAATCCTATAAACTCATTGCCGAGCTATCTCGCCGCGATGAAGACACGGTTAAAAAGGCTAGTGAAACGCTATTTTCTAAATTCGACTTTTCAAATGAAAAGCACCTGAAGCGGTTATGGCAAGCCTTGCAGATTGTTGAGCGTTTCGGTGTCTCCCCCGACACGTTGGTGAAATGGTTAAATATCGTATCACCTGATACTAAATGGGAAGAGCGCTTCGCTGTAGCGCAGTCCATTAAACAAAGTGTTAAGGCCCGTTATGAACCCGAAGCATGGCAACGGGTTGCCCAGCCCATATTTGACAAATTGCGGCAACAACAGCGGGATGCCTTGGTAGCATATCTGTTACACAAGCTAAAGTTGGAAAATATGGAGCAACTTTATGAGCACTTTCTGATTGATCCTGGTATGGAGCCGGTCGTGCAGACTTCACGTATTCGACTGGCTATTTCATCCATGCAACTATTTATTCAGCGTTGTTTGATGAATATGGAAAAAAACGTTCCTCCTGCGTCCATAGTGAATGCGCATCAATGGGAATGGATGAATCGCTATCGGGTTTGGGAGGCTAACCGGAAAATATTCCTGTTCCCGGAAAACTGGCTGGAGCCGGAATTCCGTGATGACAAAACCTATCTGTTTACTGAACTGGAAGGAGCTTTGTTACAGGAAGACGTTTCTAATGATCTAGCAGAAGAAGTATTACTGAAATACCTGCAAGGCATGGATGAACTGTCACGGCTGGATATTTTAGCCACGCATTTTGAGTACGAAGCTGGTAAGACCAGCAAGTATCATGTATTCGGGCGTACATTTAATCAGCCCTACAAATATTTCTATCGTAACTACGAACATAGTATATGGACTCCCTGGGAGCCGGTGACGGCACAAGTTGAGGGGGAGCATCTGGCGCCGGTTGTCTGGCGAGGGCGTTTGTATCTGTTCTGGGTGACCTTTATGGAAAAGCCGGATGAAAATGCAAAACCAGGAACCAAAAGCAGCTCTGGCGGTAAACCAGTTGGGGAAGCAAAGTTTAATGATTTAATGGATGATCTTAAGGATGTTAGTGCATTCAAAAGGCTAGAAGTACAGCTTCATTGGAGTGAGTATATCAAGGGTGGATGGAATGCTGGATGTTCTGGAGATTTTAATGAAATATTAGAAAAAGTACCCTCAAAATATATTCCTGATCCTGATGTCTCTGTCGAGGTGGGGCAAGAGAAAGGAGACCTCTTTATATATTTGAAAGACTGCTACTTTTCATATGGGTTTCATTTAATCGGACAAAATGCAAAGCCAGAAAATACCCTTTATAAGAAATCACTGTGCAACCCGTACTGCAATGCATATTCTTTTGCGGAAGAAAAAATTATATTTGGAATAAACTTAGACTCCTCGATTGATATAAATGATTGTCGTATCATTTTGAATCCTAATTCTAATTTTCAAATAATAAAAAACAATAATAAAGTTGTTGTTACTAATTCTAGTAAGGAGGTGACAGAAAATTCTAATTTGAATAATGGAGCCCATAATACAAGAGTCGGAGAACTTGTTTCACCAATATTTTATACAAATAGACTTAATACATTTTTTATCGAACCAACAGTCACGGAACAAACCATGACAGAATATATTGAATGGTTAAAGCCGATTCCAATGCCTGAAGAACAGGAAGAGCTCGATACAGAAATACCCTTTCAGGCTATTCCTCCCAAGCCTCATTGGCAAATCAGACCAGATGAATTTTACCGACATGTCCCGGCGGATGAAGGGGTATTCCAGCCAACACCGCAACAGGACTGGCTGGTCAATCCGGTCACTACTTTGATGTTCAATGGAAAACCCATCGGCCCGAATGGCGCAGCGGGGCTTGCAGTGGTGAAGCAGGGCCAAAAACAAGGTCAGATTATTAATGTCCATTCAGGTAGTGAGCTAGCAACCGACACTGCCGTCGCCGTCGATCATACCGCAGCTTTTGCAGGCAGTGGCTTGAAAGCAACCGGTGATGGAATCAATGTGGTGGGCGCATCAGGGCTTAATGCATCGATGGTTCAAAACTACCGTAAGTCTCTACAGTCTGCGCAAGCTACGATTGCGTCCATATTAAAGTCCGGCTATTAATCACGGGAGCAAGCTCATGCCAAAGAACACGATGAAATATCTAAAAGGCTTTCATACAAGCAACGATGATGAACTTGACTACGCGATTCCTAATCCAGCCGGATGGAAGAAGGAAAGTAAGGAGGTATTTATCCAGGAATATGATGTCAGTTATCAATTCCATACTTATTTTCATCCTTACACCAGCGAACTAACCGAACGCTTAATCCGCGAGGGAACCTCGGGAATACAAAAGACGGATACTGAATATGAACCTAATGGAGCTTTGCTATCCGGTAGTGTTGAAGTGGCGCTTGTACAAGAGGCCAGTTTGACAATAAATCGTGGCCAACCTTTTGCTCTGGCCAATGATCTACACACAAAAACCATTGAAGGTGCTAAAACTGATTTAGAAAGTAAATTGAGAATGAGGTTTGAGACTGATGTGAATGTGAAGTTGGCAATTGCTGAGAAGGAATCCCTTGTCATTGCTATATTACTGAATAGCCTCGAACTTAATAAAAAAATTGGAGAAAGCTTTACAATAAAAGACCAGAACGCCTATCTAAAGAGTCGTCTAGGTAAGGGTATCAAGGTTATCCTGCTCGATAATAATGTGAAAGCTATCCGGGGTGATGGCAAGGATGCTGGAGATGTTGTATTAATCCCTGCGCAAACCGAGTTGTTAATTGATGCTGGAACAGACATCGTTTTGCCTGAACAGCAAGTGACGCTTACAGATAAAAAACGCAGGCCCATTGACGAGTTTTTTGATGGTGACTTTTTTGAGGATAACTATTCACCAAATCCTGATGTAGTCACACACCCTTATCCGGTTAAGGATCTTGATTTTAGTTCTGGCGGCGCTTATTCGGCCTACAATTGGGAACTGTTTTTTCATATTCCCATTACCATTGCGATTCATCTAAGCAAGAACCACCGATTTGCCGAAGCGCAACACTGGTTTCATTATATTTTTGATCCAACCGATAATAGCACTGATCCTGAACCTGACAGATTCTGGAAAGTGCGCCCATTTCATTCTGCTGATATTAAAAATGCCGAACAGATTTTGATGAATCTAGCGACAGAGCAGGATGCTGAGTTGTTAAAAGACACTATCAATAGTATCCAAAAATGGAAGGAATTACCTTTTCGTCCCCATATGATTGCACGCTATCGTCATCCCGCCTATATGCGCAAAACGCTAATGGCCTATCTGGATAACCTGATTGCCTGGGGGGATTCTTTATTTCGCCAGGATACCGGCGAGGCCATTGATGAAGCGATGATACTTTATGTGCTCGCTGCCAATATTCTCGGCCCACGTCCGCAACCTGTGCCAAAAAAAGGTTCTATCCGCCCACAAACGTATGCCAATTTGCGTCGTGATTTACGCGAGTTTGGCGCTGTCATGCGCGAGCTGGAAGCTTCTATTGGTTTTGATCTGTTCCCGTTGCCTACGGATGAGAATCATAAAGATGACCGGCAAATCGCCACGGTTCGCAGCCTGGGACAAGCCTTGTATTTCTGCGTGCCGCACAATGACAAATTACTGGAATACTGGGATACGGTGGCGGATCGTCTTTTCAAAATTCGCAATAGCCTAAACCTGCAAGGCGTTTTCCGTCAGCTTGCCCTGTTTGAACCGCCAATCGATCCTGCCTTGCTAGCAAAGGCTGCGGCAGCTGGTTTGGATATAGCCTCCATTGTTAATGGTCTGAATCAACCCTTGCCATTGGTACGGTTCCAGTTGCTGGTACAAAAAGCAACAGAGATTGCCCAAGAGGTTAAGTCTCTAGGTAATAATCTACTCTCTGCAATGGAAAAGGAAGATGGCGAAGCCATGGCGATTTTGCGCGCCAAACACGAGCAGATCGTCATGGAAATGGTTGAGCAAGTGAAATATGCGCAGCTTCAGGAGGCCATTAAGTCGCGGGAAGGTCTTGAGAAATCATTTGCTTTGGTTGTTCAGAGATACACTTATTACGAACGGCAATTAGGCACAAAGCCAGATAAAATAGTGATTCCTGAATTGGACGAACTTGATCAAGACATTCTTACCAAAATGAAGTTTAGCTCTCAAGAGGAAGGCATACAAAATAGTAAGTTAAATACGCTTCAAATGAATATTGTAGAAGATGTGGGTTTTGCAGGAGGCAAGATAATTAGCTCGCATGAGAATCGTGAATCTGTCCTTTTAGAGGGAGCGCAAGCTGCCGCTGATGTTGCCAATTTATTGAACACTATAGGTTCAGCTTCGTACATCGTTCCAAATATAAATATAAAAATGCAACCTCTTGGTACAGGAAAGGAAGTTAAACTACCGGGAGGGAAGGTTTTCGGTGATATTAAGGCTAGTTCTGCTTCAGCAGCCAAAGCTTTATCAGATCGTTTAAATTTCGAAGCAAATCGTGCTAAACGAATAGATGTATTCGAACGCAGACAGAGAAACTGGGCGTATCAAAGCAATTTAGCTGCAGGAGAAATAAATCAAATATTCAAACAAATTAGAGCGGCAGAAATCCGTCAGGCAATCGCAGAAAAAGAACTGGAAAGCCATCGCAAACAGATGAAACATGTCGAGGAGATAAAACACTTTTTGAATGAAGAAGGCAATAACCGCAAAGGTAAAAAGGGAAATAAAGCTCTGTATACTTGGATGAAACGCGAAGTGAAAAGCTTGTATGGACAGTGCTTCCAGTTTGCCTTTGATATTGCCAAAAAGGCCGAACGTGCCTTGCAGCATGAATTAGGCAAACCCGACTTAAGCTATCTGCAATTCGGTTATCTCTCCGGTAAAGAAGGCTTGCTGGCAGGGGAAAAGCTCTATCTGGATATCAAACGCATGGAGATGGCCTATCATGACCAGAACCAGCGTGAGTATGAACTCACCAAACACATTAGCCTGCTCCAGCTTGATCCGCTGGCCTTGGTGCAATTGCGAACTACAGGCCATTGTACCGTAGAACTACCGGAAGCCTTTTTTGATGTGGACGGGCCTGGGCACTTTTTCCGGCGTGTCAAAAATGTTGCCGTGAGCATCCCTTGCGTCACCGGGCCATACGCCAGCGTCAACTGCACTCTAACTCTGCTGAAAAGCAGCATACGCAAATCCCCAGCTTTGCAAGAACAATATGCGCGGATAGATGCAGAAGATAGACGTTTTAGCGATCATTTTGGTAGCCTGCAATCGATTGTTACCAGTTCAGCACAAAACGATAGCGGCTTGTTCGAGACCAATCTACATGATGAGCGCTATCTACCCTTCGAAAATTCAGGCGTAATCAGTGAATGGCAACTGCAGTTACCTGCCAACCCTGCTCAGGGAGATGCATGTCAGTTCGATTATGCAACGATCTCGGATGTAATTTTACATATGCGCTATACAGCACGCGAAGGTGGAAAATTGTTACGTGATGCCGCGAAAGCTAATTTCAGAACTCAAGCAATAGGAAATGTTCGTCTTTTCTCAATCCGCCATGAGTTTCCGGCTGAATGGTCAAAATTGCAGACAGCTCAAGGAAAAGACATCAGCTATGTGCTAAATATTCAGCTAGGAAAAAATCACTATCCTTACTGGACAAGGGGTCAGGTAAAAACGATCGAAGAACTCAAAGTATTTGCCAGAGTAGCAGGTGGTTTGAATAGCCTAAAAATGTACAGCGGAACTGAGATAAATGAGGAAGGAAAGCGTGTTCTGACTGATCAACTTGGGGAGGAACTCACGGTTAAATCATTAAGTGGATTACTTGAAGCATCATTGACTAATGTATTTACTAACCCAGTTGGTGATATTGTCATGCACTTTGATAAAAAAGTTTTGGAAGAACATGAAATACTGGATTTTTGGTTAGCGGTTAAGTGGAGTAAGGAATGAGGAAAAAACCATCAAACTGTCGCGATTGGTTGACATCATGGAACACATCCTTGAGTTAAAAAATCTCTACCCTACCTGGACAAAAGCGGATGTTAGCGAATAATCAAGAGAGGCAGTTTCACCACATGACTATTATGCCGCGCTCAATCTGCTGTTTTTGTAACTTAGGTGGTTGTTTTTCAATCATTTCACTGGTTAATAGAGTTGTCCTTATGGCTTTATAAGTGAGAAATGAGAAACACTCACTTCGCCACTATCATGGCCCAGCCGCAGAGAGTAGGTGTTATCTTCAAGTTCCAGTGACAGCGTGTCCCAGTTCGGCAGCGAATGTTTATCACCGCTCCGAGTCGCATTTTTGAAAGTTTCAATCTGTTCACATCGCTGATTAACCACCGATTCAATTTTAAATAGGTGATTATCAGGAAAGACATTCAGACGAATAGCCCCCATCAGCTTTCTGTTATCTGACAAGATTATCGCAAGGGGTTTTTCCTTGGTTTGATTGGCTCCAAGCAGTGTTTGGTCTGTGCTGCCTGTTTCCAGTCTGGAAATACGGTCAGGCGCTATACCTTGTAAATATTCAGTTAAACAGCTTTCTGCATCACCGTGGGATACACGACTTACTGGTTTGGTTTGCGTGACCTGTTTGTCAGGGGATGCAGGCATATTGGGCTGCTGCTGACCGTTGGCATAGAACAGGATACACACTACGCCCACGAGAATGAGTGGCAATCCCGCACCTGTAGAGGATACTTCAAAATGCCCCAGTACGATTTTGCCGCCCGGACGATCAGGAAATTTCAGCAGAACTAGTCCGCCAAAAATCAATAAGATAATGCCCACAACAAGTACGATCATGATATTCCATCCTGCCATATACGTGCGGCAGTTGACTGCTGCTTTATAAAACTAATGAATTCATCAATACCTTCGCCAAATATAGGGATTATTAGGACGAATAAGTGAGCAGTTGTTAGCATATGCAGTCACCACAACGCATATGAAAATAACAACAACTGCTCATGAATCAAATTATCACGCTTTTAAGT
>CACVAY010000034.1 GCA_902727985.1 uncultured Thiotrichaceae bacterium
CAACTTCAAGTTGGGTAAAGGCGGCGAGTACCTTGGCCTGAGCAAACCGGATGGCACTGTTGCGGATGAGTATAATCCAGAGTACCCCGCACAGACGACGGATTTCTCGTATGGTAAGAGTAGTGAGGATGGCGTGGCTTACTTTAGGACTCCAACACCAGGTGCAGTAAACAATGAGGGCTTCATTAGTTTACTGACCTTTGATGAAAGTAACATGACATTCATCGGTGCTGAAGGTGTATTAACAGAGCAAGTTGTCTTGAGTATTGAAAACGGAGATGAGCAACCTTATACCTTGAATGTTTCTTCACAGTCAGCCTCATGGTTACAAGTTTCTCAAGGTGCTGATGCCAATGGAGCGACATCTGATCAAATTAACATCATTGCAGATACTCAAGGCTTAGAGCCTGGGACGTATTATGGGGTAGTGACAGCTGAGTCGCCGAATTATCTTGCGGCAACATTGCAAGTCCAGATTGTAGTACGCTTGGTTGCCGATGATTGGGTAGAGCGCGATCTGAAATTTGACGGTATCGGTGTAGCAGTTGATTCTGAGAATGAAAGAATTCTTTTCCAATTGGGGCCTGATGAGTATTACACCCCAGCTACGTTTGCACCGACGTTGACGTATCAGAGTGGGGATGGTTATACCATTGGTATTAATGGTGAAGCGTCTTTAACAAGTGACATAACAGCTAATTTTGGTAGTGTTACCTATGGAGATGACAATACCATTCAGCTCTATAAAGATGGAAATGAAGTCAGTGATTATGCCTTAGTGTTTACCCCTCTTTCTGTCATAGATATGCAAGTGGAGGATGAGATTGTCAGAAGCCCTAAGACAACTGGCTTATTCCGTGTCATGAGTACTTTGTATGATCAGGACAGTGGTTACTACAATATGGGTATAGAGACTCGTGGAAATTCTGCCAGTCGCTTACCAAAATTACCTTACGATTTAGAGCTGTCTGAAGCCCCGTATCCTTCAGATGATATTAATGTGAAATTATTAGAGCTAAGGAAGGATGATGACTGGATACTGGATGCTTTATATCGTGATGAAACCTTCGCTCGAAATTTGGTATGTCACGATGTTGCTCGTGCGCTTCAGCCTTATGCTTTTATTGATGATGCAGGTGTAGAACGTGGTAAGGCTGCGATTGAAGGTAAGCTCACAGAAGTTGTTCTGAATCATGAATATCTGGGGGTGTTTGCTTTACATGAGCAAGTAGATAGAAAATTGCTTGATCTTACTGAGGTTGATGTTCCTCTTGATGAGCAAGGAATAGAGCAATGGGATGAAGTAGATTTTTCAGACCCTAAAAATGGAAGTGTTGTATATAAGGCGGATTCTAGTGCATCGCTACTAGAATCTGATAGTAATTCCTTTGAGCAAAAGTATCCAAAAGTTGATGATATTCGTCGAGATGAGCCTCTTGAGGAACTTATTGATTTTGTCACAAATAGTGGAGATCAAGAGTTTATTGATGGAGTAGAAGAAAGGGTTGATGTTGAGAGCGTGCTTAATTTCTGGTTAATGATTAATGCTTTAGATGTTCGAGATACGCTTTATTCTAACTACTTTCTAGCTAGAAATGAATCGGGGAAATTCTTTATCGCTCCATGGGATTGTGATGCAGCTCTTTATTATGGTATTGCAAATTCGTGGCATCCTGAAAGAAATCATCTTATCGAGCGCTTAATGGAACTCACAGCAACAGGTTTTAACACGCGCATGAAACAGAGATGGACAGAACTGAGACAAACAATCTTTACTCATGATGCAATTTTGGCACGTTTCGAAGCTTACAGCAGACAGGTAAGAGGTGGTGAGGCAACGAGTTCAGCGATTACTAGAAATCTCGAACGATGGCCTGATGCGGGCGATGGAAATACAGAATTTGGGTATTTAGGTGATTTAAGCGACAGATTACATAATCAGCTTGGAATAATAGATGGAAAGATTGCTGATTTACCCGAGTAACGTGATCAGTACAAGCTCTCATAAGAAAAGTTTGTACTGATTCTTTGTACCGATTGCAGGGTTAATGTGCTCACATAAAGTGAGTCGTTAACATTAAAGCTTAATGTCATATTCTTTCATGGTTCATCCATTCGAGTGTTTCATTGGTCTTCTTACGTGGCCTGTATTCTGCTCCGATTGAGCCAGCATAAGCTGATTGTTGGATAATACTGAAGAGTGTTTGAAAGTCTAATTTCCCCGTTCCTGGTTCATTTCTGCCAGGGCAATCTGCAAATTGGATATGCCCAATTTTGTCGGCATAGTGTGTGAGGTCGCGTTCCAGGTTTTCATCCATCATTGCCATGTGATAGAGGTCGTATTGTGCTTTGAGGTTTGAATGCTTAAGTCTATCGAGTATGTCCCATAGGTGATCGGCAGAGTGAATTAAAAAGTTCGGCATATCAATGGTGTTAATAGCTTCGAAGCTTGTTAAGACGTTAATCTTTTGTAACGCATCAGCGGCCTTAGAAAGGTTTGCTTCGAAGGTTTTTTGATAGTGTTCCAAGGCTTGATGATCTTCACAACGTCCTGATAAAACATTTACACAGGATACCTGTAAGCCTTCTGCATATATCAGGCATTCATCGAGTGCTCGAGCAAATTGAGTTTGTCTATCAGGTACACAAGCTAGCCCCAAACCTCCTTGCATGAGATCGCCGGCAGGAACATTGATTAATACAATCTCAACATTGGCTTGTTCCTTTGCAGCAATGAGTTTGGCTAAGCTTTCTTCATAGGGGAACTGAATCTCTACCGCATCAAAGCCTGCATCTTTTGCAGCCTGGAAGCGTTCAAGTAACGGGACTTCAGAGAAGAGGAGCGAGAGGTTTGCTGCCCATTTCATAGAGAGGTGTCCTGATACTGCTTGATCAAAGTAGCCGGATCTTGATCGGCATAACCTTGGCTGGCATGCAGTCGCATGAGTTGTGCGGCTAAGCCCGCCATTGGCGTTGCGCTGCTCATGGTTTTGGAGAAGTCAGTTACCATATCCAGATCCTTAAGGAGTGTTTTTATATGCCACTTTATTTCCTCAAAGTCTTTATCAGCCATCCGTGAGCCTGTTAGTTGTAAGGGAATGGAGTCAGCGAAACCGCCTTTTAGCGCTTTGGGAATTTGCGTAGCATCAACACCGCCTTTTTCTGCCATGGCCAAAGCCTCAGCCATCACCAGTACATTGCAGCTAACCATCATTTGATTACATAATTTAGTGGTTTGCCCAGAACCTACTGGCCCCATGCGTGTGACTCTTTGTGACAAGGGTTCTAGTATGAGGCGAATGCTATCAATACTTTCTTTATCTCCTCCACACATGATCGCGAGAGTGCCTTGTTCTGCGCCTGCGACACCGCCTGATACTGGGCTATCTATCCAGGCCGCTCCTCGTGCTTCCACTGCTTTGGCTAGCGATGTTGTTGCTTCGGGGCTGATACTGGAAAAGTCGATAATGATTTGTTGGGGGTGTAGATGGTCAATAACCCCCTCTTGTTGCGTATTATTCCCATAAATAATCGCTTCAACGGCTTCGGTATTGGAAACACAGAGCATGACAATATCGACGGCCTTGACGAGTTCTGCCATTGAGGCTGCCTGGATTGCCCCATTTTCAATTAATGGCTGGCATTTGTGAGGTGTTCGATTCCAGATATGCAATGCGTAACCGGCTTTCAGCAGGCGTTGCGACATGGGGGTTCCCATTAGCCCCAAGCCAATAAAGCCTATGGTTGGTTTTGTATTCATGATTGACTCCTTTTTTGCGTAAACTGGTCTGCGGTTTCCGGGTTAGTGAAGGCTGGGGTTTTAATCGCTTGTTGTAGCTGTGAAAGTGCTTGTTCGAGCACTGATGGAGCGATGGCAAGATTAATACGCATGAAGCCCGTACCACTTTTACTTTCTCCGCCGAAAGACTCCCCGTCGTTGAGCCCTAGTTTTGCATCGTTGATTAGCCAGTTTTTTAGTTCAGCATGGTTGGAAAAGTAGGCATTAAAGTCTAGCCATACCAAGTAGGATGCTTCAGGAAGCATGACCTTTACTTTGGGAAGCTGAGATGCAAAAAAGGCGTTCAGTCGGTGAATGTTTCTTGAGAAATGCTCAAGTAATTGCTCTTTCCAAACCAGACCTTGTTCACTGTATGCAGCTAGCAGAGCAATTTGCGCAAAGAGATTGAGTTCTCCCACCCCATTGGCAAATGAATTATGCCGATAGCGTTTTTTGTAAGCAGGATTTGCGATGATTGCGTAGCCGATTTGCAGGCCACCAAGATTGAAGGTTTTCCCTGGTGAAGAGAGCGTGACACATTGTTGAGCGATTTCATCGGATAGACTCGCCATTGGAATATGCGTGTGCGGTGTGTAGACCATGTCTGCATGGATTTCATCGGAGACGATAATAACGTGATGGCGTAAACAGATTTCAGCGATTTGCTCTAGTTCTTCTCGTAGCCAAACACGCCCAGATGGATTCTGTGGGTGGCAGAACAGGAATAGCTTCACATTATTGTCGATAATGCGTGTTTCAAACTGCGCAAAATCGATATGGTATCTATTGTTTATATTGAGGAGTGGTGCTTCAACGAGCTTACGTTGATTGGCAGTTGGAGCATTCATAAACGGCGGATAAACAGGTGGCTGTACCAGAATGGCATCACCTGTTTGTGTCAAGGCTTGTACTGCCATATAGAAGCCGTTGAGCACATTATGTGTGAAGACAATATGCTCTGATTTTACCGTGTAGCCATGACGAGCCTGCCAATCAATAATGGCTTGATATACCGCTTCAGAACTTTGTGTATAGCCGAGTACCGGGTGCTCTAGTCGTTGCTGTATAGCTTTTAGAATGAAAGATGGTGTAGCTAAGTCCATATCTGCAACCCACATCGGAAGAACGTCATTACTGCCAAATTGCGCATGTCGCTGGGCGTATTTTTCGGCGTGATAATCTGCTCTGTTGGTAATCGCTGTTTCGAAGGAGGTGTTCATCATTAATCTCTACAGGCTGATATGAAAATAGTAGTATATGAGCCTTAGTCTATTGAATACACAACTTGCTGGAACAATTTCATTATAAAACTGAGGCAAATCACTACAGAGCAATATTTTTGCTCTTACGTCCACAGATTGAATACTGTCTGAGTAGTGGGTTTTGTTGAAAGGTGCGCAGAATATAAGCAGGCTTTTACGCTTGCTTACTGTTTCGAAAAAGCAGTTGTGATAGGATTCGCGCTTAATTACATTTAAGGATTTGTGTAACATGGCACGATATATCTTCATCACTGGTGGAGTGGTTTCATCTCTTGGAAAAGGCATTGCAGCAGCATCGTTAGGAGCAATTCTAGAAGCACGGGGGTTGAAAGTGACAATGATGAAACTGGATCCTTATATTAATGTCGATCCTGGCACCATGAGTCCCTTTCAGCATGGTGAGGTTTTTGTAACCGAAGACGGTGCAGAAACGGATCTGGACTTAGGGCACTACGAGCGTTTTGTTGGTTTTAAAGCAACCCAGCTCAATAATTTCACAACAGGTCGTATTTACGAAACGGTTATTCGTAAAGAACGTCAGGGTGAATACCTTGGTGCAACCGTACAGGTTATTCCGCATATTACGGATGAAATCAAGCGTAGTGTACGCGCAGGTGCGGGCGATGCGGATATCGCGATGGTTGAAGTCGGCGGTACGGTAGGTGATATCGAATCTTTGCCGTTTATGGAAGCCATTCGTCAAATGGGCGTTGAAGAGGGCAAAGAAAATGCCTTGTTTATGCATTTGACGCTTGTGCCTTATCTGGCTGCTGCGGGGGAATTGAAAACCAAACCAACTCAGCATTCTGTAAAAGAATTACGCTCAATTGGTATTTTTCCTGATGTTCTATTGTGTCGTTCAGAACATCCATTGCCTGAAAATGAGCGTCGTAAAATTGCTTTATTCACAAATGTTGAAGAACGTGCGGTTATTCCAGTACTCGACCAAGACAACATCTATAAAGTCCCACTTTGGTTGCATGCGCAAAAGCTGGATAACATCGTTGTTGATAAATTTCGTTTGAATAATTTGCCTGAGGCGGATTTAAGCGATTGGCAAGATGTACTGAATGCGATGGAGTTCCCTGTCAATGAAGTGACAGTGGCCATGGTAGGTAAATATACGGATCTTACCGAGTCTTATAAGTCTTTGAATGAGGCACTTACACACGCAGGTATTCAGACTAAGACCAAAGTTAATATTCGCTATGTCGATGCTGAAAAGCTTGAATCAGGCTTAGATGGTTTAGAGAATGTTGATGCTATTCTTGTCCCCGGTGGTTTCGGTAAACGTGGTGTTGAAGGCAAGATTGCAGCTGCACGTTACGCCCGTGAAAATAAAGTTCCCTACTTAGGTATATGTCTGGGTATGCAGGTTGCTGTCATTGAATTTGCACGTGATTGTGCATGTTTGACTGATGCACACAGTACTGAGTTTTCTCCAGATACTGCTAACCCTGTTATTGGCCTGATCACTGAATGGACGGATAAAGAAGGTAAAGTTGAACAACGTGATGAAGAAACAGATCTTGGCGGCACGATGCGTCTTGGTGGTCAGGAATGCTCATTACAGAAAAAGACCTTGGCACATACGACATATGGTGCTGATGTGATTGTTGAGCGTCACCGTCATCGTTATGAATTTAATAATACTTATAAAGACGTGCTTGCGAAAAAAGGCATGGTGTTTTCTGGTGTATCCATGGATAAGAAATTAGTGGAAATGGTTGAATTGCATGACCACCCTTGGTTTATGGCCTGTCAGTTCCATCCTGAATTTACGTCTCGTCCTCGTGAGGGGCATCCGTTATTTACAGGTTATATTCGTGCCGCGATTGCACAGCATGAGAAAATGTTGGCATCAAGCAAGTAAGAATGGGGTTAGAGAGAAGGATGAAATTTTAGTTGATTCTTCTCTCTGAGTTTCTTTTAAGAAAGGGGGTTGGGATGATACAGAAGTCATCGCTTGCTATTCTAGTAGCCTGTTTCAATTCCCAATAACGGCTCATAATCGGGTCAGGATATAGATATGAAATTATGCGGCTTTGAAGTGGGTTTAGATCAACCTTTTTTCTTAATCTCAGGTCCTTGTGTTGTTGAGTCTGAAAAACTCACGATGAAAACTGCAGAAACGTTGAAAGGTATTACCGAAGAATTAGGCATTCCATTTATTTTCAAATCCTCCTTTGATAAAGCAAATCGTTCTTCACATAGCAGTTTTCGTGGCCCAGGTATGGCAGAAGGTTTGCGCATTTTGCAGAAAGTAAAAGAAGAATTGGAGGTGCCGATTCTTACTGATGTCCATGAAGATACGGCTTTGGATGAAGTTGCGTCTGTGGTTGATGTGATGCAAACACCTGCATTTTTATGTCGTCAAACTAACTTTATCCAGAATGTTGCCAAGCAAGGCATCGCAGTAAATATCAAAAAGGGTCAATTCCTTGCACCATGGGATATGGGTAATGTCGTTGATAAAGCGAAAGCAACGGGCAATGAGCAGATCATGGTTTGTGAACGTGGTTATAGCTTTGGTTACAATAACTTAGTGTCAGATATGCGTGGCTTGGCAGTGATGCGTGATACCGATTGCCCCGTAGTGTTTGATGCGACGCATTCGGTGCAGTTACCCGGAGGGCAGGGCAGTTGCTCTGGCGGACAACGTGAACATGTGCCAGTGCTTGCGCGTGCTGCAATGGCTGCCGGTATTGCTGGTGTATTTATGGAATCACACCCGAACCCTGAAGAAGCCTTGAGCGATGGGCCTAACTCATGGCCGCTTGATAAAATGAAGGCCTTGCTTGAAACCTTGAAAATCCTTGACGATACCGTAAAATCTCGTCCATTCATTGAAACAGAACTTTAGGTGTCATCGTTCTGACAAAAATTATTATGGGCTATTCAGCAAGCAATCTGGATATTTATGGGATGCGTTGAGTAGTTTTAACACTTTGTAGGTGGATTGATAAAACAATTCATGCAAGATGTAGCAGGTATTTTCCTTATTCGTTTTGCAACGTCAGTCAATGTTAAGATTGAGACGTTGTATGGATAAGGTTGACACGTATTCGGCTGATAAAGGCTTTGCATCATATCAGGAAGCCTTAGGTACAGTTACATCTTCCTTACGGTCAAATAATTCAATTATCTGGAAATATCATGTCTGAAATAGTAAATATCAAAGCGCGTGAAATCGTTGATTCACGTGGCAATCCAACCGTCGAAGCTGACGTTACTTTAGCAAGCGGTGCGGTTGGTCGTGCTGCGGTTCCTTCTGGTGCATCAACGGGAGCGCGTGAGGCAATAGAATTGCGCGATGGCGATAAAAGTCGTTACCTAGGTAAAGGCGTATTGAAAGCCGTTGCGAATGCAAATGGTGAAATTCTTACTGCCGTGAAAGGCATGGATGCACAAGATCAAGGAGCAATCGATCAGTGCATGATCGACCTTGATGGCACACATAACAAAGAGCGCTTAGGTGCAAATGCTATGCTTGCTGTTTCTTTAGCTAACGCGCAAGCGGCAGCGGCAGAAAATAATAAGCCACTTTATGCAAATTTAAGCACATCTGATGAAATGATCATGCCAGTGCCAATGATGAACATTATCAATGGTGGTGAGCACGCAGATAACAGTGTTGATATTCAGGAATTCATGATCTTGCCAGTTGGTGCGGATAGCATCACTGAAGCCGTTCGTTACGGTGCTGAAATCTTCCATAGCTTGAAATCGGTATTAGCCAAGCAAGGTTTGAATACAGCGGTTGGTGATGAAGGTGGTTTTGCGCCTGATCTATCATCAAATGAAGCAGCAATCGAAGTCATTCTTGAGTCTATCGAAAAAGCCGGCTTTACCGCTGGCAAAGATATTTATCTTGGTTTGGACTGTGCAAGTTCTGAATTCTACGAAGAGGGCAAATATGTGCTTGGTTCTGAAAATCGTTCATTCGATGCAGCTGGCTTCGTTGATTACCTGGCCGATTGGGTTGAGAAGTATCCAATCATCACCATCGAAGACGGTTTGGCTGAGAATGATTGGGACGGTTGGAAACTATTAACCGAGCGTCTTGGTGATAAAGTTCAGCTAGTGGGTGATGACTTGTTTGTAACCAATACATCGATCTTCAAAGAAGGCATTGATAAGAATATCGCTAACTCGATCCTAATCAAGCTAAACCAAATCGGTACGCTTACAGAGACGATGCAAGCGATTCAAATGGCACATGATGCTAACTACACTGCCGTTGTTTCTCATCGTTCAGGTGAAACAGCAGATGTTTGTATCGCTGATTTGTCAGTGGCTACCAATGCTGGTCAGATCAAGACGGGTTCATTGTCACGCTCTGACCGTGTTGCAAAATACAACCAGCTTATTCGTATCGAAGCCGAATTAGGTACTGCTGCGAAATATGCAGGCCGTAGCGCATTTAAATATCTCGGTTAATTTGTACTCACTGCCGTTATATTAGAAGCAGGCAGAATTCTCTGCCTGCTTCGGTCATCTTCTCTGCTCATAGCCCCCAACGTTATCCTTACTCGAATACGCATCATTATTTGTGAGGCTTGCAGCTAAGTATCTGTGTCGCATCAATAAGGATTATTGCTTGCTTGTTAATTATCCAATATTCTTGTCGTTTTTCCTTTATTCTTCTTCATTATCCAGCTTCCGGCTCATGGCTTTTCATGTTTAATGCGAACGGCGTTGTTATCATCTTAATCGCAATTAATGCGGTTATATTTTATGTGACTCAATCATTCAGCGAAGTGATGTACGATACGCTTGGGCTATTCTATCCCTTGAATGATACTTTCCAACCTTGGCAATTTTTTACCCATATGTTTATGCATGGTGGCTTCGGACATTTATTGTTGAATATGTTCGGTTTGCTTATGTTTGGGAGCTTACTGGAAAGAGTATGGGGCAAGTGGCGTTTTTTAGTGTTTTTTCTCTTGTCGGGATTAGGGGCGGCGCTGTTCTACCAAGTTACCAACTATATCCAGTTTGATACGAACTATCAGCAGCTACTGAGTGCTGGTTTGACGGTAGAAGAAGTGAAAAGCATGCTGCAAAAGGGCATGTATCCACCAACCGTCCTATCAGAAGAGCAGGCGGGTGATTTGATTTCTATTTATAATTCACCCATGGTAGGAGCATCAGGTGCCTTGTATGGCCTGTTGGTGGCATTTGCCATGTTATTTCCTAATCATAAATTATTTTTACTCTTCTTGCCGGTTCCTATTCCAGCCAAGTTTTTCATTCCCGTGTTAATAGCGATTGACGTGGGTTTGGGGTTCTTCGGAACATCTTTGTTTGGCTTGAATGTTGCACACTTTGCCCATGTGGGTGGGGCAATTACAGGTTTCTTATTGATGATTTTTTGGAAGACCAGGCCGCCCAAAATCATCCCCTCAAAATAAAGGAAAGGTCGCAATGCATTATTCATAGCGACCTTCGTCAGCAGATCAGGGTCAGTTGTTTTAAGTTATTGGAATTTTAGCTCTGCTAGCTGAGCATAAAATTCTTCTGCTTTCATATATCCTTGATGTCCAGCAACCTCCTTGCCATGATCCAAAAACAGAATGGTCGGTGTAGCCCATGTCGGTGTTTTGATGGCTAAGCCTTCAAGCTCATTCGCCTTACGGAATGAAATCGGTGACTGTTTTGTGTATTTAGCAACCACTTCCATCTTGAACTTTTCACAAAATGGGCAATAGTTCGCAGATTCAATCACCACAATGTGTTGGCCTTTTTGAAGCCCGCTATTATCAACAGGCGGCTTACTGTTATCTTCTACAAATTTCACACCCGTAGAGTGATCCGGGCAGTAGCCCTTTGGGTTCTTGAGAAGGTAGTCCTGGTGATAATCCTCAGCCGGGAAGAATTCAGTCAGCGGTTTGATATGCGTTGAGATTTTACCGTAACCTTTGGCGCTGAGACGCCCCTGATATTGATCACGTATTTTTTGGGCAATCGCGGCTTGTTCAGGGCTGTTGGTTAAAATGGTAGAGCGGTATTGCGTTCCGATGTCGTTCCCTTGACCATTAACTTGTGTTGGGTCATGTCCTTCAAAGTATTGACGCAAAATAGCCTCCAAATTGATCGCAGAACGGTTGAAGGTTACCTTCACCACTTCAGCATGGTTATTGGGATTATTCTTGTGTTTGTATTTTGTGATTTCTCGATAAGTGGGCGCAACACCTTTTCCATCAGCATAGCCTGATACCGAATCGAGCACACCCGGAATCGCGGCATAGCGTTTCTCTGCACCCCAGAAACAGCCAGCACCTAACACAATGCTATCGATATGTTTGGAAGCAGACATGGGTTTATCCAGATCAGCCACTTTGTTTGCAGCTGTCGCTGCGTGTACTTCTGGTTTTTTTCCTACCAAGATGATGAGTGAGAGTGAAATCGCTATAACGGCGACAGAGGCATATTTAATCATTGGAGTATCTCGCTATTGTTTTTTGCTTGTACGCTGAAAGTAACATTAAAGATTCAGTTCAAGGGATTTTCTTATCTTGGTATTGTATTGAGATAGAAATTGCTAGTAACGATCATCAACCGTCATCATTTTGTTTTGAGGAGCGGAGCGGGCAGAAGCATGCGAATAGATATCGGCAAATTCTTGCTCGAATTGTTGCGCAAGCGCAGGACTATCAATAATCACTGAATTCTCATCATTACGGGATTCTGCATTTTCGCTGAAATTGTACGAACCAGTCAGTACATATCGCTCATCAACAATAATGACTTTATGGTGTAGTTTATGGCTTTGACCATCTCGTCGGATATCGATGCCAAGTGCCAGTAAATCGTCGTATTGAGAGCTACTATGTCCCGTTTGGCTGCTATCTACCACAATTTTCACATCCACACCTTTTAGCTTTAACAGCAATAATTCAGCTGCAATATCAACACTGGTGAATGAGAATGCCAGCATGTGTACCGAGTGTTGTGCTTGTTGCAAAAGAGGCTGCAAACGCGTGCCACGGAAGTTGTCATCAGGAGAAAAATGAATATCGACAGGAGTATTGTTAATGAGGAAGTAATTATCCGCAGCATTTTCCTGGTTATGGGTGCCAGCCCAGAGTTGCGTGAACTCTTCGGTGTAATTGACAGCAGCTTGAAAACTATCTAAGCGGACCAGGTTTTCCCTATTTCTATAAGCGCCTGTGTAGGTCATATTCATGGAGCCTGTCCAAACCACTTCACCATCAATGACAAAGAACTTATTGTGCATAAGGGCTGATCGTTGATCACCTTTTACTTCAATGCCATTGTACGCCAGTTCTATAAAACGTTCCCAATCGAGTTGGTCGGTGTCAGTTAAAACACGAACGTGTACGCCACGATTATGGGCTGAAATCAGACTGTCTGTCAGATTTTGTAAGCTCAATTCATAGAGTGCAACATCGATAGAATTTTCTGCTTTTTGGATAGAAGCAATGAGCTGGTTTTCAGGGCCACCAGTGTAGTTTTCTGCACCGGGAGCGCTAGCATCGGTGAAATACACAGAAATACCATCTATACTTTTATTTTCAGTAGCTTGGTCGACTCCAGCACCACAAGCTGTGAGGAATAAAAAGAGAATAATAGGTATGATTTTCATATCGTGAAGTCTATGTGAATTAGATGAAAAAGTGATGATGGTTTATACTGTATTTTATGCGGAATATTACTGGCTTTATTATCTTTTTTTATGCTTTCAAAGAAATTTTATTTGACAGATAAAAAAATTGCTCTATTATTTTTACGCAAGATTTCGGCGCAAAACAGGCGTCATTTTATCAAACATTTTTTTGGAGAAGCTGAATGCAGCAATTAAAACAGTACATAACGAACTAGTCTCCCAGCAAACCGCTGGGGGACACATTTGTGTCACCAGCGTTTTGTAGCTAGTTTGGTCTGATTGACTGTAGCTTTTCATAAAACCCTGGTGGCATCTGTCTCCAGGGTTTTTTTATGCCTGTGAGAAAAATAATGTTAAGAGAAACAGGCCATGCCAATACAAAAACAACTCAACAAAGGGAAAGTACCTGTCAAAATATTCACCAATGATGTGGATAGTCAGGCACTTACCCAACTCGGTAATATTTCACAATTGCCATTTATTCATCATCATATTGCCGCAATGCCTGATGTGCATTTAGGCAAAGGCGCAACCGTAGGCTCCGTGATTCCAACCAAAGGGGCGATTATTCCTGCGGCGGTTGGCGTGGATATCGGTTGTGGCATGAATGCTGTACGTCTGTCATTGAAAGCCCATGATTTGCCCGATAGTTTGCGGCGTGTGCGTTCAGCCATTGAATCGAAAGTGCCTGTTGGTTTCAATATGCATGAAAGAACAAAAGTGAAAGCTTCAACCCTGAAAGCGATGGATAAACCGCTGGATGTGATTTTAGATAAGCATCCGGGGTTAACCAAAATGATGCGTAATTTCCATCGAGCATGGGGACGCCAGTTAGCGACGTTGGGAGGTGGCAATCATTTTATCGAATTGTGTCTGGATGAAAATGACGATGTTTGGATTATGTTGCATTCAGGTAGTCGTGGTATCGGAAATGTGATGGGACGCTACTTCATCAATCTCGCGAAAAAAGATATGGGCAATCAGCTTGGTCATTTGCCCGATAAAGACTTGGCGTACTTTACAGAAGGAGCTCAGCACTTTGATGATTATGTCGAAGCGGTTAGTTGGGCACAGGATTACGCGTTGATCAATCGGCGCGAAATGATGCGCTTGGTCGTTGATGCCTTGCAGGATTATTTGCCGCCATTTGTGACCACGAAGGAAGCGATTAACTGTCATCACAACTATGTGCAAAAGGAAACGCATTATGGTGCTGAGGTGTATGTGACGCGTAAAGGCGCGATACGTGCAGGCCATGAAGAACTGGGAATCATCCCGGGAAGCATGGGAGCAAAATCTTTTATTGTGCGTGGTAAAGGTAGCAAAGTTTCTTTCTGCTCTTGCTCACATGGAGCAGGGCGCAAGATGAGTCGAGCGCAGGCAAAACGGGAGTTTAATCGCTTTGATCTCGAAAGCATGACCGAAGGTGTGGAATGCCGAAAGGATAAAGGTGTCGTGGATGAAATCCCCGCAGCATACAAAGACATTGATAAGGTCATGCAAGATCAGCACGATCTCGTTGAAGTGGTGCATACGCTGAAACAAGTTGTCTGCGTCAAAGGTTAATGGAGATTCGCAGGAGAGGAGAAATATTGTCATCGATGGCTAATAGAGTTTGGTAGAGTCAATTCGCAAACGGAACCCATGAATGAATCGCCAAGCTTGGGAGGTATTGGCGACAGTTTTTGATGCGAGAATGTCGTGTACAAAAAATTGTAAACGAGTGAAAGAACCCGCTTGGTTCACACTCCCAAAAGTCGCTTAAGCGATAAGGAGAAAGCGATGCCCGAACGCATTCGCAATCATGTGGCTCGCTCTGCGTTATTACGCAAGGGTGGAGTCCATGAACGTAGCCGCTCCGCGAAACGGCAATCCGTAAAACGGGAACTGGAAGATGCTGTTTCCGATTATCTAAACCTTCATGATGATGAATACCAGAATGAAGAAACAGAAAAGGAGGAGGTCACCGAAAGGTGGCCTTTTTTTTGTTAAAAAAGAAATTTTGCATGAGACATAGCAAGGGAATGTTATGACTCAAAGTTGAAGATGATTTCCTAGTCTAGTGACTGCATGATGATAGAGATTTCTTGCGGGTGATTTGTGACAAAAGGTAGGGGATTTTATGAAGGGGATGTGACATTATAAGTTATAAAGTCAGCCTTAACAGTCTCTTAGTGACAGAAAGGGGGGCGAGTATATAATGCAAAACAGCAGCTGTACCGTTTATCGGGTAGACTTTGCATTAACTTTCAGGCGTAGTATTTTCGTTTTTAAGACTAATTTCTCAGAATCTCAATATTTTGATTTTCAGGAAACATAATAACAACAATAGTTATACTAAAAATGAAACTACAATATCGCAATTCTTTTGTACTTATGTCGTTGTTCCTATTTGATTCTCCAAGCCCTGCTGAGAATGATGTTTCCGGCGTGTTAGGAAAGTTCTTACTCCAAGCAAAAACGGCTACAGACGAAAAAATTATTGAGAGTTTTAACGCTCTTGGTGAATTGCGGCAACGCAGTGTTATTGTCTATTTCGCTAGCTCAGGTGAAACCAATCTCGTCAAAAAATTACTAGCGACAGGTCTCTCTATTGATTGTTCGTCAAGGGGGTTAACGCCTTTGAATGCAGCCGCTATTGCAGGTCGCTTAGATATGGTAAAAATGCTGCTCGGTGGAGGTGCAAGTACTGAGCTACGTGATCAAGAACAGGATACCCCGTTGAAAAATGCAGCAAGAGAAGGACATCTAGATATTGTGAAGGCACTGATTAAACACGGGGCCGATGTGAATGCTTACGGTAAATCCTTCACCACACCTTACACGAGTGCTTCGTATTCAGGGCATAAACGGGTGATGGAAGTGCTTGAAGCCGCAGGTGCGAATGTTTTCCATCAGCAGAAGATGTTGGCGTAAACGAGGAATTTCTAGTTCGTAAATTCGCATGGCTCTTATAGAAATCGTGGTAGTCCAAAAATTCTGGTGCGCCGCCACACCATTCACAGCGAGTTTCTCCGTCAGGGCCAATAAATGGTGTCGTCATTGTTTCCTCCTGTCATTCAATTAAGAATACACTTTTTAGGTTTGAAGCTGAAACATATCGGATACTTACTTTACAGTCTCAAACATCCGCGTTAAATGTATCTGTGTCGGTTTATTTGTGTAAGAATTGCGAAGATAGTTGCAATTTCATCACAGAAACCGTCATTTAAGGAGGCATTATGCCTACAGGCATAGTTAATACCCCAAATACACTCCATCCCGGATTAATACGTCAATCCGTTTTTTTCTCTTTAGTGCCACGGTCTCTATTACAGGATATGGCAGAAGAATTTCGTTGGGAAGAATGGGAAAAGGACACTTACATTGATCCTGATGTTTTGACCAAAAAGTTTTGTATCTTGCTTGATGGTCAGCTTGAGATAAAGCGTATTAATCCCGATACTGGGCGTGAGGTAACGCTTAGTGTATTACATCCCGGTGATAGCTTTGATGTGATTAGTTTATTGGATAACAAACCACATGATGTCATCCTTGAGTCCTTAACAGGGCTAAAATTGATGTCCGTTCCTATGGAGACTATGCGGCATTGGCTTTGGACATTTCCTGAATTGAATCAACAGTTTTTACCCTACTTAGCCAGTAAAATGCGGGAACAGGAAGAGTTGACAACGAATATTGCGTTGCATGATACCGCAACACGTCTGAGTAGAGTTTTATTGCAATATATCGACAAACTAAACGCCTATAAGGGTGATCAAGATGAGGCACATAAAACGCTTCTCATTCATGGTTTATCTGATGAGAAATTGGCCCATATGGTGGGTACAGTGAGGCAAGTGATTAACAAGCATTTGCAGCATTGGAAAGAGCAAGGCGTTTTAGATAAGAAACGGAATGAGTTAATCATTAATGATCTAGAGGCCTTGAAAAAGGAAGCGGGATACGTGCACTCGAATTTACCACCTGAATAAAAAAAGTCATGCGCATGGCGTGAGTATTTATACTTAATTAACAGTGATATGCTTTCTTTGCTGATAGATGACTCCAGCTATCAGTAATAGAGTACCCTGTTTGTTCAAGCTCTTCGATCAGGTCATGGATTTTCATGTTTTCTTCTCATGCAACTTTCACGTCAATCTTGCGAGGCTTGTGCTCGTCAGAGCGTGGAATAAACAAATAAAGTTCACCTTGTTCTAGTTTTGCTTCAATATTTTCACTATCGAGTTGTTCACCTAAGGTGAAACGTCTTTCAAATACACCGGAATGAACGTCCATATATTGGGAATTCAGGTCATCAGGTGTATGTAAATTAATATTGCCTCGGATAGTTAGCACGTTTTTATCAACATCAATGCTTAGTGCATCTTTGCTGACTCCTGGCAGATCAATGTAGATGACAGCACCGTCCTTATTTTCGTGGATATCAGCTGCTGGACGCATGGTTAAGGGGGTTGCTTTATGCTCAGCGACAGCTTTATTAGTTGCTTGTGCAAAATCTTGTGGGTTTATATTTGTCATGTTTATACTCTCCTTATGCAACAGAAACCGTAATTTGACGAGGCTTTACTTCTGTCTTTTGGGGCATAGTGATATGCAAAACACCCTCTTGGTAAACGGCATTTGCTTTATCCGCATCCACTTCTTCTGGTAAAGTAACAACACGCTTGAATTGACCTTCAAAACGCTCTTGTCGATGTGTACTCTGTTCATTATCAGCCGCATCGGATGTTTTACGCATACCTTCAACACTGAGCAGACTTTTTTCAATTAAGACTATCGTATTAATTTTTGACCCCAAAAATATTTCAAAACAATAATTTTACCAACTGTCACTTTACGGACAGTTGCTTCTCTCCATTTAAACTAGACTTAGTATATAAGCTTAATAAAGGGAGCGTCTGATGTTGCAATTTCTACCTGTATCCGATGGGAATACCATCGCTATTCGTGCTTCAGGAAAGCTGACTCACGAGGACTATCAAGTTTTTTTGCCACAGCTTGAAACACATATGAGAACATTTGAGCAAGTGTCTATCTTATTAGAGCTTGATAATTTCTCGGGATGGGAGCTAGATGCGGCGAAGGATGATTTCAATTTTGGCATGTCGCATTGGGCAGGCTTTGAGAGGATTGCGATTGTTGGCGATAAGGCGTGGGAATACTGGATGACGCTAATGGCTAAGCCCTTTATCAGTCAGGGCGAGGTGCAGTATTTCAATCGTGAAAATTTACAGGATGCTTGGGACTGGTTACGTGAGCGACAAGAGTTAGAGAAGGCCGCAGATCAGTTGGTGCCATATCAGAATATTGTGGTTGCCGTGGACTTTT
The DNA here is from genome assembly GCA_902727985.1 of uncultured Thiotrichaceae bacterium. Taxonomy (GTDB): domain Bacteria; phylum Pseudomonadota; class Gammaproteobacteria; order Thiotrichales; family Thiotrichaceae; genus HyVt-477. Next base: position 18,002 of record CACVAY010000034.1, read on the forward strand.
CGGTTTTTGCTAAACATGCAGCCAGACGTGCGCTTGAGCTGGCGGGTCATTACAACGCTTCACTCACATTGCTCAATGTTGCTCAGGAGTTTGTTCCCTATTCTTACTATGGTGATTCGATGCATACCTACATTATCGATCCCAGTGTGATTGATGAGCAAAATAAGCAATATGTGAGAAATGCAGAAGCAGAAATGTGCGAATTTTTGCAGGGGCTTACTGATGATCGCAGTGTGCAGACGGAAGTGTTAAGTGGTGAAACAGCTTCTACCATTGTGTCTTTTCTTCAGGCACAGAATGCCGATTTGGTTATCTTTGGTGCTAAGAAAAGGAGGGGCTTGGGCAAGTTATTAGGTACTACCCCGCATTATGTGCAAAATCATACTCGTTGTGAAACGTTGATTGTTCCTTTGTCGGAGTTGGATGCTAGCTTTTAGCTTCGTAAACCGGAGAGTGTAATGTCCGAAATTCAGAACATAGAAATAGCGAGATATCACGATCAAATCATAAAAGATACTCATGCTGGGATGCTTGCTTTTTCTGGACGATCGTTATTACTAAATTCAGTGTCTCCAGTAACAGAGATACATGCCATTGACTGCAATTCTTCTTGAGGAACAGATTTAGGATCGCCAAAATACAAGCTGATTGAGCGAGTTTGCGCATTAAGTAAGTTATTGCTGGCTGCATAAATAAAGAGTTGCTCAAACTTCGAGCCAATCTCCATATAGTCCCCTTGATGTGGGTATCCAGCGAGTTCTGTCTTTTCCATGTCCATAATTTCTACGTCATACATTTCGTTATACTCCTTTGATTCAAGTGGTAGCATCGCAATAAAGGGTTGAGAGTCGCAGCGATGCTTGTTTTTACGTGCTTCACGATATTCGCTGGGTGTTTCGCCAAACTCTTTGGTGAATGCTCGGCTAAATGCTTCTTGGCTACCGTAAGTAATCGTTTTTGCAATGCGTGAAAGTGGCTTGTCGGAACGGATTAGATCCGCCGCAGCGCGTTGGAGGCGTAAACGTCGAATCGTCGTGTTCAGATGTTAAAAAGTCGATAGCATGGGGATGGAATACTAAGGCCTTGGGAGTAGGTAAATGAAAATGCTGTGGGTTGCTATATTTATGGCGGTACTGATATGGTCGGGTACTCAGCCTAAGGATTACCTGACATGGGCGCTTGAAGTCGCGCCTGCGGTAATTGGCTTTGTTGTTCTCGCACTGACTTACCGATCTTTTCGATTGACGAGCTTGGTATACTTTCTGATTCTTGTGCATTGTGTCATTTTAATGGTTGGCGGGCATTACACTTATGCTGAAGTTCCTTGGTTTGATGATATGAAAGCTGTCTTTGGTTTTGAGCGAAACAATTACGATAAGGTCGGGCATTTTGTACAAGGTTTTGTGCCAGCCATGATTGCTCGTGAGCTTATTTTGCGGAAAAATCTTATCAACGGGAAATTCTGGACAGGCTTTTTTGTGGTGTGTTTTTGTCTGGCATTTAGTGCCTTTTACGAGCTGATTGAGTGGGGTGTGGCTTTGCTGAGTGGAGAATCTGCAGAAGCCTTTCTGGGTACTCAAGGTTATATATGGGATACCCAGTCTGATATGGGATACGCTTTGTTGGGGGCTTTACTAGCGTTACTCAGTTTGTCTAAGGCTCATGATCGATATTTGGAAAAGGTCTGATGATTTGTTTCAAGGTTTTGAGTATCTAGACACACATATGCTCTTTTATTCTTGATCCGACTTTTCTGTATTGATTTATCTCATATATATCCTAAAGCATCTCATTATAATCCTCTATGCCGATAGTGTAGATTTTTGTTTATACTATCAAGGTCAATATTTAGGAGAACACAATGAAAAAATATGTTGTTGCATCATGGATGGTATTTGCTTCTTTCGCCGCGCCAGCGGTTGCCACTGCGGCTGATGCAGAGGCGGGTAAGGCATCTTATGCTGTATGTAGCTCATGCCATGGTCAAAATGGTGAAGGTAATATAGCGCTCAATTCGCCCGCAATCGCAGGTCAGGAAGATTGGTATCTGATCCGTCAGTTGAAAAATTTTAAAGCAGGTATTCGTGGTAAGCACCCAAAAGATACTCATGGCGTAACCATGGGGCCTATGGCTTCCACTCTTGCTGATGATACTGCGATTGAGAATGTCGCAGCCTATATCGGTACCTTTGCAGCCACCAAGCCTGAAGTAACGATTACCGATAGTGATGCAGATAAAGGCAAAGCGCTTTATGCAGTCTGTTCATCTTGTCATGGCTTAAATGCTGAAGGTAAGAAAGAATTAAATGCACCTAAGCTAACGGGTTTGCAAGATTGGTACTTAGTACGTCAGATTACCAACTTTAAAGAGGGTATTCGTGGAAAAGATCCAAAAGATACTTATGGTATGCAAATGTCACCAATGGCTATGACACTAGCTGATGAGCAAGCAATCAAAGATGTTGTTGCTTATATTAAAACGCTATAAGTAAGGCGGTTTGATTAGAAGGCAGCTTACAAGAGTAAGCTGCCTTTTTATTGTTGGTATATTAATGAAGGTGTTGGATTAGGCGGCTTCTGTTTTTGAATCGAGTAGTTCAATGATTTGTTGTTCGATATCACGTAAGGTTTCTTCATCAATGATGGGGTTATCATTGCTGTCTGTTAAGTAGAATAAATCTTCTGCTTCCTCTCCTAATGTCGCGATTCTTGCACTGATAACCTGAAGATCAAGTTGATAAAGAATTTCACTGATTCGTGAAAGCAGCCCTGGAATATCAAGAGTACGGATTGTTACAATGGTTACTTGGCGTTCAGTATCTTGCTTGAATGACACGCGAGTTTTTGAGCGGAAGAGATCAAGTCGATGGCTGGGTCTTACCAATTCGGTTTTGTTTTCTACAGGGAGCGTGATCTTGTCGCGCAATCGGTTTATCAATAATAATTGCTCGTCTGTATCTTCAATGAGTTGATTGTCGCGACCTAAGATATTGAATGTCTCAAGTGCGAAGCCGTCGGGAGTACCCATAATATAGGCGGCAACCGTATTTACCTTGAGAGTTTCTAACACCTTGGTAGTGCGAGCAAAGAGTCCGTCAATTACGGGCGTATAAATAAAGACGAGTGTGCTGTTACGGTTTTCTTCTTGGCGGATTTGAATGAGTGGGTACACGTTTTCCTGAAGAATATGCGTCATTTGCCAAAGGATGGTTTCAACAGAATGATGGAGCATATATTCATTCCCCATGCTTTCACAGTACGCAGCTCCTCTGTTTTTACTGGTTTTGTGTATGGGTAATTGTTCTAAGACTGCCTCTTTCTTTTGCGCGAGTAATTCTTCATAGTTGGCTGGTGGAATTCCTCGTTTTAGCAGGCGTCGAGTTTTTTCGTAAAGTTCTTTCAGTAATGATGCTTTCCAACTATTAAACATCTCTGGATTAGTCGCTCGCATATCAGCAATAGTGAGTAAATACAGATAATCAAGACGTGTTGGGGAGACAATATGTGTTGCAAAATCCGCAATAACATTCGGGTCGCTGAGGTCTTTACGCTGTGCTGTCATGCTCATGACTAGATGATTTTTCACTAGCCAACTCACAAGGTGTGAGTCAAAGCTATTCAGATTATGCGAACGACAAAACTCATAGGCATCTACGGCACCTAATTCAGAATGATCGCCGCCTCGTCCTTTTGCAATATCATGAAAAATCCCAGCCAAATATAACAATGAGTGATTAGGGATGGTATTGAATATCAGGCTGGAAAACGGTTGCTCATTCTGACCTTTATCGGTTGTGTGCTGTCGCAAGTTACGAATAAGGCGCAGTGTATGATCATCGACCGTATATGCGTGGAAAAGGTCAAATTGCATGCGTCCGACGATATTGGCAAATGCCGGAATCCAGGCCGCAAGAATACTGTAGCGATTCATTCTGCGTAGCACATAGGTAATGCCATGTGGTTCAGACATAATCTTCATGAACACCGCTTTATGCTCAGCGTTGTCTCGATAGGTATCATCAATCATGGGTAAATGATCGTTGATTGAGCGGATAGTACTAGGTGTCATACCCCGAGAGCCTGAGGTGGTTTGCATCAGATGAAAAATTTCTAACAACGCGCTTGGTTGTTTTTCAAAAATATCAGCTTGGGTGATATGGATATAGGCATCCTGCATTTCACACCAATCGGTTATTTTTGTGATGATTGGGTCACTGTTGGGAAGAATGGTTTCTCGGAAAATGCCAATAAGTAGCTCGGTAAGACGTTCTAGGCGTGTGATCACTTGATAATAGTGATGCATGAATTCTTCAACAGCTTTGTTCCCTTGGTCACTGGTGTAGCCAAACATTTTGGTGAGCGGGGGTTGGTGCTCTAAACGGAGGCGGTCTTCTTTGCGGTTGCTGACGAGATGCAGAGCGAAGCGAATTCTCCAAAGAAAATCCCTGTCGCTGATCAGTTGATCATATTCATGTTGTTGTAATAGTTTTTCATCAAGTAATTCTTCAAAGGACAGTGTGCCGAAATGTCTTGCGGTTACCCAGCTGATCATTTGTAGGTCACGCAAGCCGCCTGGGCCATCTTTTAGATTAGGTTCAACGCGATAAGCCGTGTCACCAAATTTTTGGTAACGGCGCTTTTGTTCCCCTAGTTTTGCTTTGAAGAAATGTTGGCTATCCCACATTTGTTCCGTTGTGATGGTTCCAAGGAGGTTTTGGAAGAGTGCTTGATTGCCGCATAAGAAGCGTGATTCGATCAGGTTGGTGATGATCGTTAAGTCATTTTTTGCTTCTTCCTGGCATTCTTCAAACGTTCTTACGCTATGGCCGATTTCAAGTTTCAAGTCCCAGAGGAGGGTGATTAATGCAGAGAGCTTGTCCTGACAAGCTTGATCAGGCTCATCTTGAAGGAGGATCATCAAGTCGATGTCTGACTCAGGGTGCATTTCTGCTCTGCCATAACCACCTACTGCAACGAGGCTTAGTGAGCTTTCATGGTCTAATTGGTGAGAATGCCAGAGGGTCTTCAAAAGGCAGTCAATTGCATCCGAACGTCCTAATAGCAATGCTCCAATCTCCGCGCCCTCATGAAAGGCAAAGCTTAACTCATCATAAATGTTTGCAAGGTAAGCTTTCGCAATATCAAGCTTGATATTGGGGTGTGATGAGAAGGTTTGTTGGTGTTGTTGGAGTCTGCTCTGCCATTCGTTCATTAGTGTTTTTTCTTAGAGAATAATCTTATGGATAAGATTGCCTTTTGCTAAGTGAAAGCGCAAGCCGAAATATGCTTAAAGAAAAGAGGGGCCCCTACCTTTAAGAGCAAGGTCGGGGCAAAGGGCTTAGAATTGGTTGCGCCAGTCCTGTTCGTCTTCGCGCAGAGTAAAAATTTCAACGCCATCGTCAGTAACTAGCATGGTGTGTTCCCATTGTGCGGATAAGGAGCGGTCTTTAGTTATGACAGTCCATTTATCAGGTAACGTCTTGATGTGACGTTTGCCGATATTGACCATGGGCTCGATAGTGAAAGTCATGCCTTTTTTCAGTTCTACGCCAGTATCTGGTTTGCCGTAATGTAAAATTTGGGGTTCTTCGTGAAAATTCTCTCCAATACCATGACCACAATATTCTCTAACGATAGAGCAATGCTGTGATTCAGCATAGGTTTGAATAGCATGTCCAATATCGCCCAATTTAATGCCAGGTCTGACCATCTTGATGCCGATAAACATCGCTTGGCGTGCAACGTCACATAGACGTTTTGCATGAGGTTTTACCTTGCCAACATAAAACATTTTGCTGGTGTCGCCGTGGAAGCCATCTTTAATAACAGTAATATCAATATTAATGATATCGCCTTGTTTGAGTTTCTTATTGGCTGGAATGCCATGACAAATAACGTGATTGACGGATGTGCAAATAGACTTTGGAAAGCCGTGGTAGTTGAGTGGGGCAGGTATTGCATCAAGGTCGTTAACGATAAAATCATGGCAAATCTGGTTTAAGTCGTCAGTAGTAACGCCTGCTTTGACGTGTGGTTCAATCATGTCTAATACGCTAGCAGCAAGCTTTCCGGCAACGCGCATTTTTTCGATATCTTCTGGAGTTCTTAGGTTGATAGACATTTGTACAGTGTTTAATCCTGTGGAATTTTGACTTTCGTTACTCAAAATTTGAGTTTACGCTGTCGTGAGAATGATGTTAGAAACTTTGTTTTGCTGTGGTTTCATCGGACGTTTTATGGTATAAAGCGCACGCAAATTTCGCAATATTATTTTCAATTGTTTTGCAGTTGTTAGCATATTCTGAAAATTTGCAAACACATTAGCGTAATGAATAGATACTATTCGTTATTAATTCACACACATTTCGACACGATTAGCAGGGTGCCAGCAATGGTTGTTAATTGGGAAGTGTGGAGGCCTAACCCAAAAAATTAAGGAAATTATGGCAAACGTAACCATGCGCCAAATGCTAGAAGCAGGCGTACACTTCGGACACCAGACACGTTACTGGAATCCTAAAATGGCTCCCTATATCTTCGGTGAGCGCAACAAAATTCATATCATCAACCTGGAAAATTCATTGCCAATGTTTAACGACGCAATGAATTTCATCGGTAAGATTGCTTCTCAAGGCGGCAAGATCATGTTTGTTGGAACTAAGCGTTCTGCACAATCTATCGTTAAGGAAGAAGCCTTGCGTTGTAAAATGCCTTTCGTTAATCATCGCTGGTTAGGCGGTATGTTGACTAACTTCAAAACGGTGAAGCAGTCAGTACGTCGTTTACACGATATTGATAAGCAAACTGCTGATGGTACCTTGGAAAAACGCGGTAAAAAAGAAGCGTTGATGATCTCTCGTGAAGGCGCGAAGCTGGAGAAGAGTCTTGGTGGAATCAAAGACATGAAGCGTCTTCCAGATGCTTTATTTGTTATTGATGTAGGCTACGAAGATATCGCGATCAAAGAGGCGGTAAAACTTGGAATCCCCGTTATCGGAATCGTAGATACTAACAACTCTTGTAAAGGCGTTGATTACATTATTCCTGGTAATGATGACGCAATCCGCGCGATTCAGCTCTATACTACGTTTGCTGCTGATACAATCATTGAAGGTCATATGGCTGCAGCAACAACTGCTAGTGATATGGCTGAAGCTGAAATAGCGGCAGCAGCACCTGTAGCAACTCCTGCCGAAGAAGCTGCGCCTGTAGCTGAAGCACCAGCGGCAGAAGCGGCATCTGCTCCAGCAGCAGAAACGAAGTAAATCTTGATACATTGCGGCGAGAATGTTCTTTCTCGTCGCCATTTAATCACTGGTAAATATTTAGAACTTATACTGTCTAGTTGTTAGCTATAAGTTCATATACAACACTAGAACCAAATATTTGAGAAGGTAAAGACAATGGCAATAACTGCTGCAATGGTAAAGGAACTACGCCAGCGTACTGGCGCTGGTATGATGGATTGTAAGAAAATGTTAACTGAAGCAAACGGTGACATGGATGCAGCTATCGAGATCATGCGCAAAAGCGGTGCGGCAAAAGCTGACAAAAAAGCCGGTCGTGTTGCTGCTGAAGGACGTATCGTTATTACCATTAACGATGATGCAAATGAAGGTGCAATTTTGGAAGTAAATTCAGAAACGGACTTCGTTGCTAAAGATGCAAGCTTTATAGCTTTCGCTGATGCGGTTGCTGCGGGCGTTTTAGCTGATAAGCCTGCCGATTTGCCTGCACTTTCATCATTGCCATTAGATAATGGTGAAACGGTTGAAGAAACACGTGCGAACTTGGTTGCTAAGATTGGTGAGAACATTCAAGTACGTCGTTTTGAAATTTCAACGGTTGATGATGGTGTACTAGCCGCTTATTCACATGGGGAGCGTATCGGCGTTTTGATTTCTATCAGTGGTGGTGACGAAGCTTTAGGTAAGGATATTGCGATGCATATCGCTGCAAGTAACCCAATGTGTGTATCTGAAGACCAGGTTCCTGCTGAAGAGCTTGCGAAAGAGAAAGAAATTCTTATTGCTCAGGCAGAGGGAAGTGGTAAACCTGCTGAGATCATTGAAAAAATGGTTGGAGGTCGTATACGTAAATACCTTTCGGAGATCACACTTATGGGTCAGCCATTTGTTAAAGATCCAGACCAAACGGTTGGTAAACTAGTAAAAGATGCTGGTGCAACAGTTAACGGCTTTGTTCGTTATGAAGTTGGTGAAGGCATTGAAAAGAAGCAAGAAGATTTTGCTGCTGAAGTGATGGCGCAGATGAAGTCTAGTTAAGCAATATATTTGATTTTACCCTGACGGCTCACGATGAGAACGATGGTTTAAAGAAAGGGGCGTTAGCCCCTTTTTTTTGACTTTTATTTATGGGGCTTTCTAGTTCCATGCCTATGCATAAACATGTGACAAAAAAAGGCTTAAGAATCGGTAAGGCTTTTCTTAGCATTTTTCCGGTATTGGGACATGCAAAGGTTTTTACTTAGTGTTAAATTCGTTAGCGATTTTACAAAGCATTGGGTTTAGTACATCAACTACCCCTTGGCTTATAAAAGTCCTAGAAGAAATTTTCTGAACATGCCGATAATTGATGGAGAAATGTTGTATGTCGAATAAACCTGTCTATAAAAGAATTTTACTGAAACTCAGTGGCGAAGCGCTTATGGGAGATGGTGATTTTGGAATTGATCCTGAGGTATTGCAAACGGTTGCAAAGGAACTTGCAGAGCTTCAACAAGCAGGGGTGCAGATAGGTTTAGTTATCGGCGGCGGTAATATTTTCCGTGGCGCGGGTTTGGCGCAATCGGGTATTGATAGAACCCGAGCTGATCAAATGGGCATGTTGGCTACTGTTATGAACTCATTAGCCATGCAAGATGCCATCCTGAAACAAGGTGGAGAATGTCAGGTTTTATCGGCATTGAGCCTTGATCAAGCCTGTGAGGTTCACTCAGCAAACCGGGCACGCAATCATTTGGATAAAGGACGTGTCGTGATTATGGCAGCGGGTTCTGGGAACCCGTATTTCACAACAGATACGGCTGCTGGTTTACGTGCCTTGGAAATTCATGCCGATTTATTGCTCAAAGGGACGAAGGTAGATGGGATTTATGATTCTGATCCGAATAAAAACCCTGATGCAAAGCGCTATGATAGCATTGGCTATAATGAAGCAATCAGCAAAGAATTAGGCGTTATGGATTTGACGGCTCTTGTACTTTGTCGGGATAATGCGATGCCAATGCAAGTGTATAATTTATTTGAAGCAGGGAAGTTATCAGCCATCGTACATGGCGAATCTGCTGGAACGAAGGTTGAGGTATAAAAAATGATCGACGAAATCAAACAAGATGCTGCAGAGCGTATGCAGAAAACTATTGAATCATTGAAAAATGAATTAACAAAAATTCGTACTGGCCGAGCACATCCCAGTTTGCTTGATCATATCAATGTTGATTACTACGGAAGTTCAACGCCATTGAACCAGGTATCGAACATTACTGCTGAAGATGCGCGTACTTTAAGTATCACGGTCTGGGAAGCAAACATGGCAAAAGCGGTAGAAAAGGCGATTATGGAGTCTGATCTCGGCTTGAACCCGCAAAGCGCGAGTACCGTTATCCGCGTTCCAATGCCGCCTTTAACAGAAGAGCGTCGCCGTGATTTGGTGCGTGTGGTAAAAGGTGAGGCAGAAGGTGCGCGTGTTGCTATTCGGAATATTCGTCGTGATGCCAACTCTGATTTTAAATCGCTACAGAAAGAGAAAGAAATTTCTGAAGATGAAGAACGCAGGGCACAAGATGATATTCAGAAGCTTACCGATAAATTTGTTGCTGAAGTAGAAGTCGTATTGCAAGAAAAAGAAAAGGACTTAATGGCGGTATAGGACATAAGTCTCTCGTGGTATTTGAGAAGCACTCTGTTTTCCGAATAGCACATCACTCTCGTTCATAAACCATCCGTATTTTTGCCTCTGATGTATATTCCATATACTCTGAGTTCATTCCGTGTATGGATTATGTATATTCAAGAATGCCAATGGGGCGCGTTGAATCATGAGTACTGAGAAGAATAAAATACCGCGTCACGTGGCTATTGTAATGGACGGCAATGGGCGTTGGGCAAAAAAGCGACACTTTCCTAGAACCTATGGACATAAGAAAGGTGTGGATTCTGTGCGCGCAGTCATTCGTGCCTGTGATGAAATCGGGATTGAATATCTGACTTTATTCGCATTTAGCAGTGAAAACTGGAAACGACCTGAAGACGAAGTGAGTGCTTTAATGTCGTTGTTTATGTCTGCTTTGGAAGCTGAAGCCAAGTCTTTGGCAAAAAATGGTATTCGCTTAAGTTTCATTGGTGATATATCAGCATTCCCGGATAAGCTTCAGGCTAAGATTGCCCAGGTTGAAAAGCTAACTGTCGATGGAAAAAACCTGCACATGCAAATTGCAGCGAATTATGGTGGTCGCTGGGATATTGCTCAAGCAGCCGCAAAACTCTCTCAAGAACTGCAACAGTCAGGACAGGATATATCTGTTGATAGCTTCAGTGAAGCAAAGTTATCAGAGCATTTAACAACAACTAAATTGAATATCCCTGACCCAGACTTATTTATACGCACTGGTGGTGAACAGCGTATTAGCAATTTCTTGCTATGGCAGATTGCCTATGCGGAATTATATTTCACTGACGTTTTATGGCCTGATTTTCGACGCGATGAATTATTTGCGGCTGTGGAGGACTATTCTCGTCGACAACGTCGGTTTGGCATGACGGGTGATCAAGTGGAGGAGAAGAATGCTTAAACAACGAATCATGACCGCGCTGGTTTTGGTGCCATTAATATTGTTAGCTATTTACTTGCTTGATGGTAGTCGATTTGCCTTGCTGACTGGTTTTATTATTGTCGGCATTGGTGGATACGAATGGTCGCGCTTGGCAGGTTTCGTGCAGTTGCCACAGCGCTTGATGTTTGCTTTTATCATTTTCTTTATCGGTTTTGCTATTTTTCATCTCAATGATTATGTCTTTCCAATCGTCATGGCAGCGGCATTGGTTTGGTGGATGGCAGCTATTGCTTTAATGGCGATGTACGACCCTGGAAGTCGTTTATATAAAAGAAACCCGTGGATACTTGTCGTTGCTGCTGTCGTGATTTTAGTCGCGGGTTGGTGGTATCTGATCAAACTACATGAAATGAGCCCAAATTGGTTACTTTATGTAATTTTGCTGGTGGTGGTCGCTGATACGGGAGCATATTTCTCAGGCAAACGTTTTGGTAAACGAAAGCTGGCGGTAATGATTAGCCCAGGAAAAACCATCGAAGGTGTTTATGGTGCACTTTTTGGTTCAGTCGCTTTTAGTATCTTGGGCATTATGGTTTTCCACATTCCTGTGCAATATTGGATTTACTTTATTTTGTTATCCATTATCACGGTAGCTATTTCGATTGTTGGTGACTTGTTTATTAGTATGATGAAACGGGAAGCTGGCGTAAAAGACAGTGGGACTATTTTGCCAGGTCATGGTGGAATTTTGGATCGAGTGGATAGTCATCTTGCTGCATTGCCTGTTTTTACCACAGGTCTCGCATGGTCAGGTTTACAGGTGTTCACTAGCCCATGACAATTCAAGCTAAGCAGCTAACAATTCTTGGCGCAACAGGTTCCATTGGTGTGAGTACTCTGGATGTGGTATCTCGTCATCCAGAAAAGTATTCAGTCTTTGCACTCAGCGCTAACCTTAATGTCGAAAAAATGCTTGAGCAGTGTTTGCAGTTCAAACCTCGTTATGCGGTGATGGCAGATAACGATGCTGCTGAAGAACTAGAAAATGGACTGGTAGGTACCGTCGCAAGTGATACTCAGGTGTTAGCAGGTAAAAATGCCCTAAGCATGATTGCTAGCCATGACGAGGTTGATTATGTAATGGCTGCCATTGTTGGTGCTGCTGGGTTGCTGCCAACACTGGCAGCGGCTGAATCGGGTAAGAGAGTATTGCTTGCTAATAAAGAATCGTTGGTTATGTCAGGAAAGATTTTCATGGATGCGATTCGTGAAAATGCTGCTGAATTACTGCCTATTGATAGTGAGCATAATGCGATTTTCCAATCTATGCCGCATCCACAGCACTCTAATAATGATAAGGCTGGTGTTGAAAAAATCCTCTTAACCGGATCGGGCGGCCCATTCCGTACTCGCGATATTTCAACCTTGCAAGCTGTTACGCCGGAAGAGGCTGTTGCACATCCTAATTGGAGTATGGGTAGGAAGATATCGGTCGATTCCGCAACTATGATGAATAAGGGCCTAGAGGTGATTGAAGCTTGCTGGCTATTCGATGTTGCTGACGACAAAGTACAGGTGGTTGTTCACCCGCAAAGTACAATTCATTCAATGGTTTCCTATAATGATGGTTCAGTTCTCGCGCAGCTGGGGCGGCCTGATATGCGTACGCCAATCGCATACTCATTAGCATGGCCTGAACGTATTGAATCAGGCGTAGAGCCACTTGATTTCTTTGAAGCGTCACGTTTTGATTTTGAGCCGCCGAACTTTGAGCGTTTTCCCTGTCTAAGATTGGCGTATGAAGCACATCGTGAAGGTGGCTACGCTAGTATTGCACTGAATGCAGCGAATGAGGTTGCGGTTGCCGCCTTCTTAGATCATCAAATTCCTTTTACGGATATTCCTCATATGATTGAGGATGTTATGGCAGATGCAGCCTCTGGTACGCCGTTCATCGTAGATGATATACTTATTCAGGATAAAGCAAGCCGTGTGCTGGCAGAGTCATGGATAAAAAACAAAAACAACTAATTACGCACACAAAGGTTTCGTTGAGATACTCAGTGGTATTTGAGAGTTTTAATGAAACGTGTATCACATAGGCTGATTTGGTAAATATGACAATTCTTACTGCGATTTTTGCATTCCTCATCACAATTGGCGTCCTTGTTGCCATTCATGAATATGGGCACTTCTGGGTAGCTAGAAAACTGGGTGTAAAAGTCATCCGCTATTCCATAGGTTTCGGTAAACCTCTCTGGACTTATGTCTCAAAAAAAGATCCTGACCAAACCGAATATGTAGTAGCTGCGTTACCGCTAGGCGGCTATGTGAAAATGGTTGATGAGCGTGAAGGTGATGTGGCTGAGGAAGATTTGCCTAGAGCGTTCAATCGACAAGTTGTTTGGAAACGCTTTCTCATCGTACTTGCAGGTCCAATGGCAAACTTTCTCTTTGCTATTTTTGCCTATGGTGTGATGTATATGGTGGGTGTAGAAGGTATCAAACCGTTTGTGAATAAAGTGATTCCAGAAACACCAGCTGCTATTGCTGGCTTTCAACACAAAGATCGTATTCTCGCGATTAATGATGTAGAAGTAGATTCCCTAGCTGATACGGCAATTACGATGTTGGATGAATATCTTAATGATAAATCCAATGTAGAGGTCAGTGTGGAAACTGAATCAGGCACTCAAGCTATTCGTAAATTAGACCTCTCGGACTTGGCATTATTAAAGGACGATAGAGATCATCTGGAACGTATTGGTTTTACCCCATTGATGCCTTATTTGCCATTGGTAGGCAAAGTGATGCCTAATACCGCAGGTGCTGATGCTGGCTTAATGGCAGAAGATAAAATTATAAGCCTTGGTGGTCATGTCTTTGAAGATTGGTCTGAATTTAAACCCTTGATCCAGAAAAATGGTGAAAACCCAATTGACATGGTGATTGAGCGTGATGGCAAGCAAATGACCCTTACGGTGACACCGAGAAAGGGGGTTCATGAAGGCAAAGAATTCGTCATGGTTGGGATAGCGGTCGGTGGATATGTTTCACAAGAAAACCACGATAAGCTTTCAACTATTGTTAGTTATGGACCACTGGAGTCCATGCAACAAGGGGTAGTAAAAACGTGGCAGATGACGGCATTAACCTTTAAGTTTATTGGTCGTTTGTTTACTGGTGAAGCCTCGGTAAAGAATATTAGTGGTCCAGTGACGATTGCTGATTATGCGGGTAAAAGCATTATCATCAGCTTTTCTGTATTTCTTGGTTTCCTTGCCATTGTCAGTGTCAGTTTAGGTGTCATGAACTTGTTACCTGTACCGATGCTTGATGGTGGGCATTTGTTGTTTTATACCATCGAAATAATAAAAGGAAGTCCTGTCTCAGAGGCGGTTCAGGAAATGGGAATGCGTGTGGGTATTTCTATGGTCGGAGCCTTAATGGTCTTGGCGTTCTATAACGATATTCTCAAGTTACTAAAATAATATGAATTCTCGAATCCTTTCTCTTTCGCTTGCTAGTTGTCTTTTTGCGGTCTCCCAAGGTGCTTGGGCTGCTGACTTTACTGTCAAAGATATCCAAATTAATGGTATTGAACGTGTTGATCCTGGGACAGTTCTTGCCAATATTCCGGTCAAAGTAGGGGATCAATATCAAGATCACATGACGGCCAATATTGTCCGTTCACTCTACAAAACAGGCTTGTTCGATAATGTAAGTTTGCAACAAAGCGCTAATGTGCTGGTTGTTAATGTGAGCGAACGCCGCGCTGTTGGTGAAATCAATTTCTCTGGTAACAAGGCATTTACCTCAGAAGAGTTACAAGCGTTATTGTTGCGTGCTGGTATCCGCAAAGGGCAAACATTAAATAGCAGTGCCTTATCGAGAGTTGAGGCGCAGATCAAACAGCTTTATGTTTCGAAAGGTAAATATGGGGTCGCTGTTAAAAGCTCAGTAACAGATTTAGCACGTAACCGCGTAGCCGTTAATGTAGACATTACTGAAGGGAAAGAAGCGAGGGTTCGTAGAGTCAAAATTACGGGTAACCGTGCATTTACCGAAGCAGAATTGCTCAAGACCATGGAAACTGGGGAGAGAAAAGCCTATCAGTTCTTTGGTGATAGGGATCGTTATACCAAACAAAAACTGGTTGGAGATCTTGATCGTTTAACAGCTTTCTATCGAGATAAGGGATATCTTAAATTCAAGGTGCTCTCATCAAATGTCAATTTATCCGATGATAAAAAAGATATTTTTGTCAATATCTCAGTCGATGAAGGTGATCGTTATCGGGTTGGTAATATCGATATTTCCGGTGTTCCTGGTTTAACGAAGGCGGATACACAGTCTGTCTTGAAAATGAAAAAGGGGGATGTTTTCTCCCAGCAGCTACTTGAGGAATCACGCAAAAGCTTACGACTCAAGGTTGAGCAGGGCGGGCATGCTTTCGCAAAGGTGGGTCTTCGTCCGCAAATCGACGAAGCACGAAAAGTTGTTAATTTGAGTTTCCTTGCAGATAAGGGAAAGCGTGTTTATGTTCGACGAATCAATATTAAAGGTAACTATCGTACCCGTGACGAAGTCTATCGTCGCGAGATGCGTCAGCTAGAAAGCTCTTGGTACTCAAGAGAGAAAGTTGATCGTTCCAGAGTTCGTCTACAACGTCTGCCGTATGTACAAAGCGTTAAAATCCAGCAAACTCCCGTTGCAGGTACACGTGATCAGGTCGACCTTGAAGTAACTGTTACAGAGCAATTATCTAATCAATTTACCGCAGGAGTGGGGTTTTCTCAAAGTCAGGGTGTTATTTTTAATCTGGGTTTGAAGCAGCAGAATTTCTTGGGTTCGGGTAAAAGTCTTGGTGTAAATGCTAATAACAGTGCCGCAACGAAACGGTTTAGTTTGAGCTATAATGATCCGTATCACACAATTGATGGCATCGGGCGTGGTTTTGATATCTTCTATAATAAAACAGATACAGAAGAAGACGACCTTGTCTCTAGCTATATCAGTGATAGCTTTGGAGGTAATCTGAATTATACTTTGCCGCTATCGGAGGAAAACTCATTACGTTTCAGTGTTGGTTATGAAAAACGTGACATTAAGGAAACGTCTACGACACCTCAGTACATTAAAGATTTCTTGACGGATAATGGGGATTCTTACGATGAACTCTTGGGGACAGTTAGTTACGTTCACGATACGCGGAATAGAACAATCTTCCCAACAGAAGGTAATCGCCAAAGTTTTTCATTCGAAGCTGGGCTTCCAGGCAGTGACTTAGAATATTATAAGTTACGTTATAAGGGAGCTAATTACTGGGATTTGAATGATACTTTTACGTTTGCACTAAAAGGAGGAGTATCTTATGGTGATGGTTTCGGAGATACTTCTGAGTTACCCTTCTTTGAGCGCTTCTATGCAGGGGGAATTGGCTCAGTTCGAGGTTTTGAAAAAAACACCTTAGGTGTTCAGGATGAAAATGACGATGCGGTTGGTGGCGATTTTTCTTTCAATACGACGGCGGAACTTTCCTTCCCCGCACCATTCGCGCAAGACTTGAAAACCTTACGTATGACCGCATTTGTGGATGCGGGTAATGTATTCGACAGTGTGGATGATTTCGAATCAGATGAGCTACGTACATCAGTTGGTATTGGAGCCACTTGGATATCACCCTTTGGTCCACTGACGTTAAGCTATGCACAACCACTCAATGATGAAGATGGAGATGACGTGCAAGAAATTCAATTCTCAGTAGGTGCTACGTTCTAAATATGCATTTAATTTTTTCAGTTAAGACATTTTTTCAGCTCATTATGCTGTCTTCGTTTTTGTTTATTGTGCCCGACGTTAGCGCTGCAGAAAAGCGTTCTACTATTGCCGTGGTTGATGTTCGGCTGTTACTGCAAACAGCGCCACAGACTGCTGAAGCAACTCGTATTCTGAAAGAACGTTTTATTCCCCAGGAGAAAGAGCTGGAAGATGAAGCATTAGCCATAAAAAACTTAGAGGAAAGGTTGGTAAGAGATAAGGCGAAACTATCTAAGGAAGAAAGAATCACCCGAGAGCGTGACCTAAGACAGCGAAAACGAGAGCGTAATCGTGCTTTAGAAGATTACCGTGAAGATGTGCGCCTAGAACGCGCTGCTGCTTTGGATGAAGTACAGCGACAAGTTCTCGATGCTATTGAAAGCGTAAGGGCCTCAAAAAATATTGATGTGGTTATTCAAGACTATGTAGCGGCAAGTCCTGAGGTTGATATCACAAATGATGTGCTAGCATTATTGGGTAAATTACTGAAGGATTCACAGAGACCTACTATAGAAGGCGCTGCTAATTAATTGTGAGTTCAGTGTGTTAGTTTTAGCCTTACGCGCTTTAGGCTACGCTAAACCTAAATAATGTTTAAGATGCTTGCTGGATAATAAGGAATATCATGACAATAACACTGGGCGAGTTGGCTGAGATAACTGGAGCTGAGTTGCAAGGAAACTCCGAGTATATTGTTCATCACTTATCAACCCCGGAAAATGCAGGAGAAGGTGCTTTATGTTGCATTTTTCAAAAACATTATCTTGATCAAATAGCGTCCTGCAAATTAGCGGCATTAATTATTTCTCCCGAATTTAAAGAATATGTCACAGGATGTGCGCTATTTCATACTAATCCGAATTATGCCTATGCCGTTGCTTCGCGTGTCTTTAGTCGACGTTATGAGCCAACAGGTATTCATGCAAGTGCTGTGATTGATGCATCCGCGCAAATCGCAGGTGGCGTCAGTGTCGCAGCTCACGTTGTGATTGAGAAAGATGTGATTATTGAAGCTGGTTGCCATATTGGAGCGCAATCTTATATTGGTGCTGGTACGCACATTCGGGAAAACAGCGTGTTACGGCCGAATGTAACCTTACTTGAGGAGACGAAAGTCGGTAAGAATGCTTTGCTACACTCAGGGGTCGTTATAGGCGATGATGGCTTTGGTTATGCGCCGCATGAAGGAGAGTGGCATCATGTTGAACAGGTCGGTAATGTTGTTCTTGGTGATAATGTAGAAATAGGTTCCAATACCACAATTGATCGCGGCAAATTCACCTCAACCATTATATCGGATGGGGTGAAAATCGATAATCAAGTGCAAATTGGACACAATGTTTTTATTGGTGAAAATACGATTATGTCGGCCTGCTCAGCTGTGGCGGGTAGTACGAGAATTGGTAAGAATTGTATGATTGCTGGAGCAAGCGGCATATCAGATCACTTGGAAATTGCAGATGGTGTGATAATAACCGCAATGTCGAGGGTTACGCACTCTTTGGAGAAAGCCAATACATCTTATTCATCAGGGACAAATGCGATAGAAACTGTGTCATGGCGTAGGAATGCGGTACGTTTCTCACAGCTTAATGATATGGCGAAGCGATTAAAGAAGCTTGAGAAGCAACTCGAAGGCACAAAAGACTAGTGAGCTTTTAGTCCTTTTTCAAAATAAGAAAAAGTATTTTATAAAAAAAACGAATTGAGAAAAATTAGCTTTAACCAAGAAGCGTAAAATATTATTGGTTATATTTGCTATGATTCGGCATTAAAAAATTACTGCTAGGAATTACAATTATGTCTGAAACAATGGAAATCAATGAAATTCGACAATTTCTTGCGCACCGCTATCCTTTTTTATTGGTCGATCGCGTACTAGAAGTTATTCCAGGCGAATCGATTCGTTGTATTAAAAACGTTACCGTTAACGAGCCTCATTTCACAGGACATTTTCCTGATTTTCCAATCATGCCGGGTGTATTGATCATCGAAGCGATGGCCCAAGCTACAGGTCTACTGGGTTTTCGAACGATGGGTGAAAAGCCGCAAACGGATATGTTGTATATATTAGCTGGTGTAGATAAGGTTAAATTTAGACGACAAGTTGTGCCAGGTGATCAGCTAGAACTGCGTGCAAAGTTAAGTAAGAAAAAAGGGAAAATCTGGATTTTTGATACGGAAGCCTTAGTCGATGGTAAGAAAGCTGCTAGTGCACAGTTGATGTGTGCGGTAACTGAACAATAATCGCCTAATGTCTACTTCTATTCACCCAACGGCAGTTGTTGACCCAAAAGCTGAAATTGCCGAAGGTGTAGAAATCTCTGCCTATGCCATTATTGGTGCAGGCGTCTCCATTGACACTGGCACATGGGTTGGGCCTCATACTGTAATAGAGGGGCCTACGCGTATTGGTAAAGATAACCGTATCTACCAATTTGCGTCAATTGGTGCTGATCCACAAGATAAAAAATATAACAACGAACCGACAGAATTGATCATCGGTGATCGTAATGTGATCCGTGAATTTTGCACCTTTAACCGAGGTACCGCACAAGATATTGGTAAAACGGTCTTGGGTGATGATAATTGGATCATGGCCTATGTGCATCTAGCACATGATTGTGTAGTCGGTAATAACACCATTTTTGCTAATAATGCGACCTTAGCAGGACATGTAGAAATTGATGATTATGCTATTTTAGGTGGCTTTACTCTCGTTCATCAATTCTGCCGTGTCGGGAAATATGCCTTTACTGGAATGGGGACTTCAATCGCGAAAGATGTTCCGCCCTATGTGATGGCATTTGGTGCGCCAGGTATTCCGCGTGGTATCAATAAAGAAGGGCTGAAGCGAAATCAATTTGAGAAAGAAGCAATCGATCGTATCAAAGATTGCTACCGTCATTTATATCGTCAAGACCTTTCTCTCAAAGATGCTATTCAATCTATGCGAGATGAATACGCAGATGCGCCAGAAATTACGGAATTAATCAGCTTTTGTGAGGTTTCACAGCGCGGGCTTATTCGCTAAAAATTTTCCGGAGTTCAGTCATGTCAGTGATTACATGCAGCGTCTCATAGGAATGCTGACTCGAAGGTCGTGATAGTCGTATTGCCCAATAGATCCCCAACACTTATCCTCGCTCATGCTACCAAGTGTATAGGCTTGATAGTAAAGCAATGAGCTGAACAGAGGTTTTCATAGTCAGTAATTGATGAATGAGGTATGAATTTAGCAATAATATGTGAGTTAGAATAGGGGATTTGCTATCATCGCCCACTTTTTAACGCATTAGGCATTCACATGGCACGCCGTAGTAAACGTAAACCTCGCTTACCCAGAGAACCCGTTGAAACCACAATCGAATCACTCAGCCAAGACGGTCGAGGTGTCACCCATATTGAAGGTAAGGCCGTGTTCGTTGATGGAGCATTAGCTGACGAGAAAGTGATGTTTCAGTATTCAGGGAAGAATCGTAACTTTGATGAAGGATTTGTGACGGAAGTGTTGGAAGCATCTCCACTACGTATCGAGCCTGATTGTGCACATTTTGGTGTTTGTGGGGGCTGTAGTTTGCAGCACCTATCAGCAGAAGAACAAATTCACTTTAAGCAAAGCGCCATGCTTGAGAATCTCCAGCATATTGGGCAAGTCGAAGCTGAAGAGATCTTTCCTCCGATGACCGCTGACTCATGGGGATATCGTCGCAAAGCGCGTCTTGGTGTGAAATACGTGCATAAGAAAGGCAAAGTGCTAGTAGGCTTTCGTGAAAAGCGTAATAGCTATTTAGCGAACCTGGATAAGTGTATTGTTTTGCACCCCGCGATTGGAGAGCGCTTACAAGAGTTAGGTGAAATGATTGCAACTTTAGATGCGCGTGAGTCATTGCCACAAATCGAGGTAGCGGTGGGCGATAAAGCAATCGGTATGGTGTTCCGTCATCTTCAGCCATTGAGTGATAGCGATTACGCCACTCTCAAGAACTACGCAGAAGAGCAAGATATCCAACTTTACTTACAATCGAAAGGCCCATCAACCGTGGTGTTAGAACACAAAGCGAGTGAGCCGCTTTATTACAGTCATCCTGATTTTGACGTAAAAGTTGATTTTTCGCCAATGGACTTTATTCAGGTGAATCAGCCTATCAATAATGCCATGGTGAAGCGTGCTGTAGAATTATTAGAACTCACAGGCGAAGAGAGCGTACTCGATTTATTCTGTGGCCTAGGTAACTTCACTCTGCCGATTGCACGTCATGCCAAGCATGTAACAGGGGTTGAAGGTGATGCACTGATGATCCAACGCGCACGTGAGACAGCCATACAAAATGGTATTGAAAATACCGATTATCACGTGTGTAACCTGATGGAAGATATCAAGCATGAGCCGTGGTTAAAGAAAACCTATGATCGTATCTTGCTGGATCCACCACGTTCAGGCGCTAAGGAAGTGCTTGAGCATATTGGAAAACTGAAAGCCAAGCGTATCGTCTATGTATCCTGTCATCCTGCAACTCTAGCGCGTGATGCGGGTACATTGGTGAATAAACATGGCTATAAACTACTTGGCGCAGGCGTCATGGATATGTTTCCACATACTGCACATGTAGAATCGATCGCTGTTTTTGAAAAGAAATAAGCTTTCAAACGAGTAGGACAACAAGAGCAATTTGGAGTAATAAAATGAGTGAAGAAGTTTTTGTATTTGAGATCAGTGAAAATAATTTTGCCCAAGCCGTCATTTTCAACTCTCACAAACTGCCCGTTGTTGTTGAGTTCATGGCTGTTTGGTCTGAACCCTGTGTGATGATGGAAAACCTATTTTCAGGATTAGCGAAAGAGTTTGCCGGAGAATTTGTCTTTGCAAAGGTTGATATTGACGAACAAGAAAAACTCAAAGAACAGTACGGTATCAAAAACCTCCCCACAACCATGGTGTTCAAGGATGGCGAGCCTGTAAGAACAGAAGAAGGGCAACTCCAAGAAGTCGAAGCGCGTGCATTGCTGGCTGACTTCGGTGTGTATCGTGAGTCAGATACCATGCGTGAAGATGCACGAGAGAAGCATCTATCAGGTGATACACCAGCTGCTATTATGCTGCTATCAGAAGCCATTCAAAAAGATCCTGGCAACACACGTATCGCCATGGATATGACGCAAATCTTTATTGATTTGGGAGAAACCGAGCAAGCACTTGGATTATTTGCCAAATTACCGGCGACTGACAAAGAAACAGAAATGGGTAAGGCGCTATCAGGCCAGTTATCTTTCGCGCAATTAGCCAAAGATCTCCCTGATCTTGCTAGCCTCACAGAAAGCCTCACCCTTAAGCCAGATGATAATCAGGCGCGTTTCGATATGGCTGTGCAGCAAGTCGTGCTTTATAACTACGAAGACGCGGTTAACCATCTTTTTGGAATTATGGAAAGTGAGCCTGAATTCAAAGAAGGTGCGGCCAAAGAAATGATCATCACCATAACAAACATGCTGGCACCGACACATTATGAGCTGTCTGCAGGTTTCCGTCAGCGTCTTGCGAATCTCGTTTCCAGCTAATTTTGTTTGGGCGTATTGCCTACACTTAT
Source organism: uncultured Thiotrichaceae bacterium (assembly GCA_902727985.1). Taxonomy (GTDB): domain Bacteria; phylum Pseudomonadota; class Gammaproteobacteria; order Thiotrichales; family Thiotrichaceae; genus HyVt-477. The sequence continues at coordinate 40,205 of CACVAY010000034.1, forward strand.
TAATTACTATCCGCAAAAGCCACACATAGCACTATGTGTGGCTTTTTTATGTGTTTGTAATTTAAGGGAAAAGTTGTGATATTCTGCGTCTTTGTACGGATAGGTGATCAGATAATATTTCCTCAAAAGTTTATAATTATCAAATAACTAGGGTAAAAAAAGGAACAAGGTATGAGCGATATTGTTATTTACCAAACGGATAATCAACAGACGCAGGTTGAAGTAAAGCTTGAAGGAGAAACTGTCTGGCTATCCCAGAAACAAATTTCTCAGGTATTTGGAACAGAAGTACCTGCAATAAATAAACATATAAAAAACATAGTTCAAGATGGTGAGTTATTGTCGGATGCAACTATTTCCAAAATGGAAATAGTTCAAACTGAAGGTAAGCGTAAGG
>CACVAY010000035.1 GCA_902727985.1 uncultured Thiotrichaceae bacterium
AATACATCACCAGAAACTTCAATCGCCTGCTCATCCTCGGCTCCTAATGCATTGACAGCAATCACACATGTGCCGCCCGAGTTCCCCGTAACCTGATAGGATAACTCACCTTTAGCATCAGTTTGATATTCACCATTAACCAATATTTCATCAGTAGAAACAGTACAAGCACCTGTACTTACTATGGGTAACGAGACTGCTACATAACCCAACTCTGCATTACCCGAATCAGCCACTTTTAAGGTGTAATCTGTGGGTGCATTAATAGCAATACGCGATGGTCCCGAAAGGGTTGCCGTTGTACCAATGACATCAACTATAATACTTTCTGAAACAGAACCTGCTGTTGCTGTTACAACCAACTGTCTATTTTTTGGTATTCCGGGGGTAAGATCAGCAGTGACATAAGTTTCACCGCTAGCAGCAGGCAAATCTGCCTCATTATCAACGGAAAATGCAATCCCTGCATCGGCAAGCAAGGTGTTATTAGCATCTTTTGCTAGCGCAGAAATAGTAATCGGCTGCGAACCATCAGAAAGAAGCTGTCGTGAACTGGCTGTCAATCTAAGGGAAGAAACGGTATCTGATCCGGTATTACTAGAGGTTGTATCTCCAGTAGTCGTATCACTCGTTGTGGATGAAGTGGTATCGGTAGAGCTTGTTGATGAGCCAGAAGTATCATCGGAAAAACCACCACCGCCACCACAGGCAGCTAATAGCGAAAATGACAAAAATAATGGAACAGTCAGCTTAATCTTTATTGGTAGAGACATGGCAACCTCTTTATTGTTATTGTTTTAGGGTTTATGGATATAGTTGTATCGAGAAACACAGGAAGAACGTGTGTTGTTAGTCATTCACCAATGCAAACAGTAACAATACGATTAAAACCGTTCAAAATGCTCATCCTCACAGTGTGGCAAATGCTAGCATAAGCCTTACTTTCACCCGTTTATCTCTGATAAATGGTCTAGATAAACGCAATGATAACTATCACCCGTGAAACACATTATTTTTTGTACATATCCAAGCATCTACTCAAGCATTGTTTTACAACAGCTACTGAACTCACAACACATTCATGTTGATGCGATTATTGCCTCTACCGTTACCAAGAAAAACTCACGATTCCCGAGTCTATCCATACTCAAAAACAGCGGGCTACGCTATGCCAGCTACTTATGGATAATAACGACCTTATTCGGCTTATTGCCACGGAAAAGGTTGCTCTCCGTCCCTGAAATGGCAAAAAATAAAGATATCCCCTATTTCAAAACCTCAGATATCAATAACAAAACCAGCTTATCCTTCTTGAAACAACATCCTGCCAGTCACCTCCTCTCTGCGCATTTCAACCAAATTATTGATACGTCATTATCTGGCTTTAGCGAAAGACAATGCATCAATATTCATCCCTCTTTACTCCCAAAGAATAAAGGTTTGGATCCTGTTTTCTATGCCTTACTTCGTGAAGAAACTCAGCAAGGTATAACACTTCATAGCATTAGCGATGATATTGATGGGGGTGACATCTATGCACAACAGGAAATGGAAACTTTGTTAGGCAGCAGTTTGTTCACGGTAAATACACAATTATTCGAAATGGGTTCCAAGCTATTTATTCAAGTATTGGATATTGAAAAAGACGCAATGCCTCAAGATACAGAAGGTAACTATGACTCTTGGCCTCAGCGCAAAGATTGTCGCAAAGTGAACAACATGATCAATTTACGCCATTTTTTTAGCACTATTTACTAACTCTACAATGAATGAGGGTAATTGCTCAATCGCACAATCACACTTCTCTGATTGTGCTTCGATGTAGTTTGACCAGATAAAATAATCAGAGTCGTTGGATGTAAAACCATACGCATCAAAACACCCTGACAGGGCTGGCAGATGATCACCATAGAAGCCTAAAAGTGCTGGCTTTTTTGTACGAGTAAAATACGCTTTAAGTTGTTTCAACATCGCATCTGTGTTCTCTATATGCCGCGTATATATGGCCAAATCCCGGTCTATCTTTCCCGCCGTTTTACTGGTTAGCGCCTCAATTTCTGATTCCTCAATATCCTCTAAATACAAGGGGCCATGATTTTCCATAGTAATCGCAAAAACAAAGGTGGGCTGATCACTTGACTCAAGCAAAGCCGTAATCTTGTTAGCCACAGATGCATCTGAGACATAAGGTCCAAACCGGTCTGCATCATGAAAGTGCTGGATATCGATAAATTCATCAAAGCCTAACGTTTCAAACACTTGATGACGCCCGAAGAAGTCTTTTTCATAGGGATGAATACAGATAGTCTTGTAGCCTTTTTCCTGAAGAAGCTTAGGCAGGGTGAGAATATTCGGTTGTTGCATGAAGAAGTAGGGATAATATCGATACAGACCCAAGTCTCTATTTTTCATTCCCGATAAAAACGAAAACTCGGTTCGTAATGTGTTCGCGCCCCAAGCCGGGACATTTAATTTTCCCGTATGATGCGCTTCGGTGCAGAACTCATCATAAGTCTCTAAGATATCCCATCTAATATCATGAGTCAGACGACGCACATCAAAAAACGACTCACTTTGTATCACCACGATATCAGCCAACTCTGCATCATCAGCGCCAACAGGCAAGACATTATTTGCTAAAATATCCTCGAAGTTCTGGCGATTAGTAACGGCGAAACTTTGTACAAAGTAAGCAGCCAAACATGCCAACAAACCCAATCGCGGGTAATCTTTCGTGATATCACTGGATATCTTCAGGCTTTTAGCCATCCAAAAAAACACGGCTCCACTGGTCAATACCAACAAGATGATCACTGGATAATGAATATCCTGCCTTTCTTCTACATATAACGCTACGCCAATAATCACAGGCAGTGCAATCGCTAATACAATCATGCTGGTGATATTCAAGAATGGCAGATATAGGCGTGGAAACCGAAACACTTGTGCATACATCAACAAATCAGATGCCACCAATGGCTCACGCAAGGTATTCATTTTTGTCTTATTCACAATCAACACCACACCCAGTAAACAAAGTGATGTAATCAGTGCAAATACAGGACGTTGGAAAGTAAGTAAGCACACACTATAAATACACATTGCCAAAGCGAAAACTAGCACTATCGCTTTCAAAGAGCAGTTGGAAGTTTGACCATGTTGATTGCTCATGACATAACAGACAGATGCTGTAAGTCCTGACAAAATCATACTCATCAGAATGAGATCTTCTTCAAAATCCAATCTCCCCAACGGCTCGGCATATATTTCAGCGCTGAAATACCCACATACAGAATATAAGGAAAAATAATTCGAGCGCGTTTCTTGGCAATGCCAGAGATGATATTACTAGCAGCACGATCAGCGGAGATCATAAAAGGCTTGTTACCAGGGAATTTTTCACTCAATGGCGATTGGATGAAACCAGGATAAGCAATCGACACAGATACATTATACCCTGCTAAATTTGCTCGCAATGCTTCGGCATAAGCACTAATAGCTGATTTACTCGCACAATAAGATGGTGTAATGGGCAAACCACGGAAAGCCGCTAAGGAACTGATAATCACCAACTGCCCACGCTGTCTTTTTTGCATATTCGGGATGGCGGCATGTAAGGTATTCAACACACCTCCCACATTTGTCGCCAATAAGGTATGCATGGTTTTAATATCTTCTATGGACTGATGCCTTATCACAGCATTGGTTACAGCGGCATTGGCAATACAAAGATCAATAGGATAACGACTGTCAAACTCGTTGAACCACGAAGCACAAGCCTCTTGATCAGTTACATCAAGCCTAATCGTTTCAACATAGGCTCCAAGAGATCGACATTCATCAGCAACAACTTCCAAACGCGTAACGTTTCGGGCGATTAAACCAAGCGCAACACCATCACTGGCGTATTGTCTCGCCAAAGCGGCTCCCAAACCACTACTTGCACCTGTGATAACAACGCAAAACTGACGATGAATCATTAACTTTTCTTAGGGGCCGGAGGAGTAGTAATGACGGGAGGATACTGCTCCCCTACGTTAATGCTACTTAATTGGAAGCGTCGCAAACAGGCCGTGATTGCCATATCAATACCTCGCCTGCCATAGAGGTCGCCATTGATTTGGGTGCGATGCAAAACAACCTGTTTGAAACGCTCATAGAAATATCTATTTGGCCTCTGCAATGCCTCCCAGAAATCCTGTAATCGTCCCTGATAAGTTAGGCCTTGTAGATTGTAAATAGCCTCACCCAGGGCAATGGTGGGCGTATTCTTATCAAGCGATGCCATCCCTACGGTGCTATTCACGACAATGACACCTTGAGCATGCTCTATAAGCTCATTAATATTCCCCGTTTCGAGATAGATAACCCTATCTTCCACCCCCAGTCTTTCTGCGCATTTTTGAATATACTTTTCATGTCCGTCTAATCCTGTATCCAGGGGATGATTTTTTATCACAAGTATAGAGGTCTTTGACGCATGAATAGCAAATGAGCGTAAAATCTGATTCACAGAGTCATGGACATCTTTAAAGGGCGAATGAATTTGGATTTGTGTATCGGCACTTAATTGCAACGGGTGAAGGTAATACGATTGCTGACTCTCGACTAAATCCTGTATGCGTTGCTGACAACGTGCTTGCTTAAATAGTAAGGTAGGAAAACGAATCATCCAACCATAATATTCCTGTGCAGGGGTTCTATTTCGATGCGTTCGATAAAACGGAAAACGCAGACGCATGGCAAAACTGGCAAGATGATACGCAATATCATGGGTTGCCCTCACTCTCAAGCGGTAGCACGCATCAACGGGTTTCGGCAAGCTTACAGGCGTCTTAGCACTAAAGTATTCGTGCATGACCTTGGGTAATGATGAATTGGCATTGACCCCACCCAAATCCATCGTAACCCAATGCGGTCTAAGATAGCCTTCCTCAAAGACATGGGCATCAATATTGTGCATGTTTGCCAATTTAATGGCATCTACATGCATGGGGCGAAAATCACCAAATAGTACGATATCGGTCACCTTGAACGACATGATTCGTTCTTCTAACCATATCGAAAAATTTTCCGGTTTATCAGAATAATCCCAGGCAATGTCTTTGCGGCAATAGATAGCATCGCCCCCGCAAAAGTTAACTTGGTAAACCGGTATACCAGCCTCTTCGACCACTTTACTTAAACGTCGAAAAAAGGGACTTGCAACACCCTGTAGAAATACGAAAGTCCTTCTCGTTTGTTTCGTCATATACTGTTCCGTCAGCACATTTAGGATCGCTTGAAGCCATATTGCTTAAAAGCATCCTTATGAAAGTTACCCATTTCATTGGTAACAAGAGTTTTTATTCATTGCGTCAAGTGTAGTTACAACCGTAATAATTTTTGGAATAAATAGTTACAGACCGATTGTAATTTTTTATCAGCAGCATCAATTCTATTGACGAACAAGCGCTACAAATGTTGACTTCGCATAACCCCGAACAGTCCGTCAAAAATTTTTCGGGAGAGCCCTATTTGACTTATTCGACGTGTAAATACATCAGGACTCGCTGTATACCAGGCTTCAAATCGCTTCATATTTTTCTTGCTTGTCAGAATGGCAGGAAAAGAAGTGTAACTGAGGTTACATGAACAGAAGATGGCTTAGACGCTAGTACATCAACTGGTGCACATTTTCCAACATTCGGATAACGACGGCTCCATCCCGCTGAACCATGCCGAAGACTGGCGGTTTTTCTTTAGCCAGCGTAACTCGCGTAATTGTTCATAACATTTCGCGTTATCTAACAGATCGTGGAATTTTAGCATGCACCAAAGCTTGCAATGATCATGGCGCGTCTTCCAGTTGCTTCAACGAACGAGCAACAGCTACCCGGAATCCAATAAGAGCCTTTAATTATTAATAAGAATTAGCAGCCATATTATTTGTTTTACGTTTCTTAGCCATAGCTCGTAATTTGCGTGCAATTGGTTTTTCGATCCATACATGGAAACCAATCGCCACTACGATACAAACAACTAGCATGCCAACATAAGTAATAAGCGCTCCTGCAAGACCCAGCTCATTAAGTTTGAGCAGCATTGCAACTTTCAGCATAAAACTGATCAGTGAGTAATGAGTTAGATACAATGCATAGGAGGCATTCCCCATCAATTGTACAAATTTATTACCAAGAAATACCTTTCCAGCCTGCTCTGCTTTTACTAATCCAAACACGATTATGCTACTAGACAAGCCAAACAAGAGTATTTTGTAATCCTTAAGAATGTTCTTTTCAAAAACAATATCTAAAGCAACCAGCAAAAATATCAAACCACCGATAATGGTAAAATACTCTGGCTGTTTTACCTTGAGATTTTTATTTAAACACAGTTTAGCCACCACCATCCCCATCAGGAACAGCCAAACGTAGTCTTTAGCAAGAAACGACAATGGGAAAGGTAGATTCCCTGAAAACTGCTGAATAAAGTAGATAACGACAAATGTAGCAATCGCTAAAAGTCCAAATACTCTATTCCAAATAGCAAGTGCAAAGGTTACATAAAACAACATTTCATATTGTAATGTCCATGCAACACCAATGACGGGGGCCCCTGTGCCACCAACAATCGCCGGGTCTTGTGGTATCAGCAAGAACGTTTTGAGCAAAATAATAGGATCCGTTGGAATAACACTTCGTGTACTTGCTGATATGAGTGCCAAGATAGACACGCCAAGGAAGATTATCCAAAATGTTGGGTAAATCCGGGCAAAACGTTTGAAGAAATAACCCTTTACGCGATCCGGCTGATCGAAATCATTACGATGAGCATAAAAAATGATAAACCCGCTAAGCACGAAGAAGAATTCAACCCCTGCCCCACCAAACGAGAATGGCACATCGAATGCTGGCATATTGAAATACTTCTCAAGCGACATATCCATGCCGATGTGATAAAGCACAACGAGTAGTGCTGCGATTGCCCTGCCTGCTTGTAAAGATCTATACACGAATATACCACTCTGTATTTTTATTGTTTTTGGATCAAAGAATGAGAGTTCCAGCTCACAACCACTATTAAAATTGTTGCGTCGATTGCTAATGGATTAATCATAGACTATATCAACGGAAACTTTGGGCTAAGGGCCGACAGAGATAAATACCTTTTAGGTTGATGGTGGTTATTCATATTGAAACCAATAGAATTCACACTATTGCACACATTCTGCACATCTTGCAAAAAACCTTCATAACTTCACCATTAGCTGTGCATATCTTCTTTGTAGACTGAGATCTCATCAAACAGGAGATCATTCATGCAGTTCTTTCAACCTTATACCAAACTGGTATTCATTTTTGTCCTGATGTTATTACTGCTCATGCCGCAGAATTCCATTGTACACCTCATTAAAGAGCGTCTTCACTGGCAAACCAATGCCATGCAGAATATCAAGCAAAGTTGGCCTGGTGAGCAGACACTTGCAGGGCCTTTCTTGCGTATCCCTTATACGATTGAAATTGCAGATGTAAAAAGAAGCTTTTCAAGAGTGATCATGCCCGATGCCTTAAATATTACAACTCAGTTAGATGGTAGCGAGCGTTATCGTGGTATCCATAAAATGCCTGTTTATCAAACTGACATTCACGTTAGCGGCTTCTTCTCCAATGATATCTGGGCAAATTTACACAAAGAATATGCAACAAGGAAGATAGACGTTGGCCAAGCTTCTATTGAGTACTATGTCTCTGATCAGCGTGGTATTCAAAGCCAACCAGTACTTGATTGGAATAAGAAAAGCTTCAACTTTCATGCAAATGATGTCAGTAACATAGGCATTTCGAGCAATTTGGGTACTTTAGATCAAACAGCAAAAAGCTACCCCTTTAGTTTTGGTTTAACCC
>CACVAY010000036.1 GCA_902727985.1 uncultured Thiotrichaceae bacterium
TACAGTGGTAGTTGATTTTTCATCTTCAGCGACCACTGGTGTTTCTGTTACTTTTACCTCTGTCTCAGCCGATGCCTCGACCTTTGAAGTAGGTTCTGCCTCAGGCGCTTCAACTGACTCTACAGGGGTAGTTGATTTTTCATCTTCAGCAACCACTGGTGTTTCTGTTGCTTTTACCTCTGTCTCAGCTGATGCCTCGACCTTTGAAGTAGGTTCTGCCTCAGGCGCTTCAACTGACTCTACAGTGGTAGTTGATTTTTCATCTTCAGCAGCCACTGGTGTTTCTGTTGCTTTTACCTCTGTCTCAGCTGATGCTTCGACACTAGCTGCTGACTCTGCCGCAGGCGCTTCAACTGACTCTACAGGGGCAGTTGGTTTTTCATCTTCAGCGACCACTGGTGTTTCTGTTGCTTTTACCTCCGTCTCAGCTGATGCTTCGACCTTTGAAATAGCTTCTGCCTTAGGCTCTGCAACTGACTCGTCAGAAGCAGTCGGTTTTTCATCTTCAACGACCGCAGACGTTTCTGTTTCTGTTGCTTTCACCCCAGTCTCAGCCGGTGCTTCGACCTTTGAAGTAGATTCTGCCGCAGGCGCTGCAACTGACTCTACAGGGGCAGTTGGTTTTTCATCTTCACCCAATACTTCTTGAGCAAGTGCAACAGGCACCTCTACTGTAGCAGTTGGTTTTTCTGGCGCAGTTAACATTAATTCTGGTTTTGCAATATCAACTTCTGGAGCTGCTGGAGATTCAGGAGCACTCATCAATGCTTGAGGCATTGGAGGCGGAGACAGGTCAACATTTTCACTTACAGGCGCTGTTGGAGCAGCTGGCATCTCAGGAGATGATTCCATGGCATTCTTATGAAACGGCCCAGGAGGAGCAGGAGCATCACCAGTAGATAAAGCCTTACTGCTCTCTTTCTGAGTCGAGTCTACGCTTTTCTCAGCTGCTACCATTTTAGATGCAGAACCTTCCTCCGTCACACTTGATGCGTCTACCTTCGCTTCTGCTTGTGCCTTTTCCTGCATTACCTCACCATTTGCCACTACAATATTAGCTGACCCTAGGTCTGCTGCAGTGTTTACCTGAGAGTTTTTCGCCTCTACTTTGGCATCAGCTTCAACCACATCCTTTTGATCTACATTCTGCGAGGACTTCCCGAGAAATGAAATTGCAAGTACAGTGATTAATGTTGCTCCAGCAATGATTGCCAGACCTTTTTGTATTGGTTTCATGGTATTAATCTTAATTTAAAGTTATTAACGTTCACAGAGTCGGAGTCGATGAAAACAAAGTAATCATACTTATTCTAAACTCAATGCATTACAAAAAACGAGTAATCTTAGCGACTTCTATTGATAAATTCTTTTCAGAGAAAACCTCTTCAATCGTCTACATAATTACGAACTTTATCATAATGACAAAAAATGTAATCTATAAATATCTCTTGGTTCAATAATTATTATAGAAGCTTGCCTTTGCTTCATATATATATTTAATGATAGATATAAAAAAATATATCACCCAAAAACATCCCTACGCCTACAAATCTTTTTTGAGCCTAATGCCTCTACGCGCTTTATTTGCCTTAGCAGTTTTTTCAGCAACCTCACTCTTCTCCTTCTGCTCAACAATCTCTTTTTTAGCCTCGACGTCGTCGGCCTCAGGCTTGTCTTTTTGCTCTGCTTCAGCTTTTGGCTCCGCTTTAACCTCCGACTTTGGTTGCAACTCTTTATTTTTTCTAAAAAGCTTACTGATAATAAAGCCAAAAATACCTTTAATAGTAGTTAAGATCAAAGTACCAACCATTACGACGATACCAACGACCGTAGAGCCGATATCCATCACCTTTTCCATGAATGATTCTTCATACACATTCACTGGCTTAGGCTCATCTGGTTTGACCGCATCATCAATACCACCACAAGGTATAACATTACCATCTGCATCAACCATATCGGCACAAAGAGACTTTCCAGCACTGATACAACCAAGAGGAATAACTAACAAGGTCAACAACGTCGAAACCAATCCACCAAAAATCAGCGATACAGCCATACCTTGGAAAATTGGATCATCAAGGATAACCATCGACCCACCTATCAAGGCAAACGCGGTAATTGCAATAGGTCTTGTTCTCGCCTCACATGCATGGATAACGGCTTCGACTACAGTCATTCCCTTATTCATAACCGCCTCTCTTGAGAAATCCACTAGCAAGATAGAGTTCCGAACAATTATCCCCGCCAAGGCAATAAAACCAATCATGGATGTGGCTGAGAATTCTGCACCCAACAACCAATGCCCTGGAACAATTCCAATCAAAGTCAATGGAATCGGAGCCATAACCACAGCAGGTAAAACGAAATTACCGAACTGCGCCACGATGAGCATATAAATCAAAACAAGAGCTGCCATAAAGGCAATGCCCATATCACGGAAAGTTTCAAAGGTTACCGTCCATTCCCCTCCCCATTCAAAGAGTGATTGATTCGCACTATGATCTGGGGCACTTAACCAGTAACCACCATTGATTACAACACCATCTGGTGCCTTATAGCCCTCACCATTATTTGCTGCGGCCATCAAATCCTGAACTTCAAACTGCCCATAAACAGGTGCCGCAAACTCACCCGTTGTCTCAGCAGTAACGAACTCTACTGGACGCAAGTCTTTATGGTAGATAGGTTTGTCTTGCTTTTCAGTATAAAAATTAACAAGCGCCGACAATGGAACACTATTGCCTCTAGGCCCCATCACAGGGAGCTGTGCTAATCTATCAATCTGAGAGCGCGCGCTTAATGGTACTTGCAACACAATAGGCAAGGGTTCAATAACGGCACCCTTCTTGATATCACCAAGAATGAAGCCGCCCATTGCCATTTCGATGGTACGATTAATATCTTCCACCGAAATACCATTACGCTGTGCTTTATCAGCATCAACCTCAAAGCGTAAAACGTTATGATCAGCCTCAAGGAAATTATCCACATCTGTTAGGTTTTCAGCCTGTTCAAAGAAACCCGTCATGTCCTCAGCAAATTGACGCCTACTCGCAGGCGTAGGACCGTATATCTCAGCTACTACAGACTGCAACACAGGAGGACCAGGCGGCATTTCAACCACCTGAATTTTCGCATTCACCGCCTCAGCAATGGGAGTGAGTACATGACGTACCGCCTCAGCAATTTCATGACTACTTCTTTCACGATCATTTTTATGTGTCAGCTGTACCTGAATATCTCCCATCCAAGGCTTATCTCTCACATAGTAATGCCTGACGAGTCCATTAAAGTTGAATGGTGAAGCAGTACCCGCATACGTCTGCAGAGCAATGACCTCTTCCACTTTTTGCAATTCAGTCGCAAGTGAATGGATCAAATTTGCAGTAACGGGCAATGCTGTACCTTCAGGCAAATTTACCACCACGTTAAATTCAGGCTTATTATCCAACGGCAACATTTTTACCTTCACATATTTTGCGGGATAAAAAAGAAGAATAGATAGGAAAAAGACAACAATAATCCCATATAGCAAGATTTTGCCTTTTCTCGGGTTACGAATTAATGGAATAATTAAACCGCGAAAGAACTTCTCAATAAAGGCAGCCTGTTTATGCTCTTTTTCGGCAGACTCTTGTAGTGAACTCATGCTCGGTTTGAATTTATTCGTTAACCAAGGAGTAAATGCAAATGCTGCGAATAACGAGAACAACATTGCAACCGAACCCAAGATTGGGATTGGTGACATGTATGGCCCCATCATCCCACTCACAAAGCCCATTGGAAGCAATGCGGCAATAACCGTAAACGTTGCTAATATTGTTGGATTACCAACCTCACGAACAGCGTCGACTGCGGTATCAATTTCGAGATCGTTCGCCAAGAGCCAACGACGGTATATATTCTCAACAACAACAATCGCATCATCCACCAAGATGCCGATGGAAAAGATCAAAGCAAACAAACTTACACGATCAATGGTTAAGCCTAAGGCCCATGCAGAAAATACAGTAACGGTGATAACAATAGGAATAACGATAAGCACAACACTAGATGCTCGCCAACCCAAGAATAAGAACACTAGTGCGGTAACAATGAGTGTGGCAATAACCAGCTTCTTGAGCAGACCGTTCACCTTCTCTTTTGCTGAGTTACCGTAATCACGAGTAATGGCAACATTCACATTATCAGGAACGATCTGACCTTTTAGAGTTTCTACGCGCTTTAGAATACCTTCTGCAACTTCAACACCGTTAGAACCATGCTTCTTTGCAATCGCTAAAGTAACTGCGGCAGCACCACTTGCAATCTCCTCGACCTCTGCATGATTACCCGTATAGTAACCGACGATTTTTGATGCATCGCTAGGCTGTAAGGTAACCTTTGCAACATCACGCACATAAACTGGACGACCCTCGACAATTGCAACCATCAGTTGTTTAATATCGTCAGGCCCCTCCAAGAAAGAACCAGTAACAACATCAATAACATTACTTCCGGGTTCAAATGAACCCGCTTTTCTTTCCGAGTTAGCGAGGCGAATACTGTTTGCAACCTGACCTAAGGACACACCATAGGTTGCCAAACGCTCTGGAAGAATCTCTACACGAACCTGATCTTTACGACCATCAACAATGAAGCTTTGACTAGTATTTGCCTCTTCACGTAATTTTTGAAGAAGATCAAGAGCCAACAAGCGCAACTGCGCATCATCGACCTCATTTGACCAGAGTGTTAAGGTAACGACAGGCACATCATCAACCCCAACAGGTTTAGCCAAAACATTGGCTACCCCGGCAGGCATAGTGCTTTTATTGGCCTCCAGTTTATCCCGCAGTTTTACAATAGAGGACTCAAAATCCTCACCCACTTTGAACTGCACGGTAACCAAAGCCTGGCCACGAGATGACGCAGAGTACACATGCTTCACACCCGTGATCTCTTGCATTAAACCCTCTAGAGGGCGCGCAACCTGATCCTCTACTTCTTCTGAAGATGCACCGGGGTATTGCACATAGATATCAACCATCGGCACAGAAATCTGTGGATCTTCCTGCCTTGGCGTGATTTGTAAGCCTAAAATACCTATACTAATGAAGGCTACGAGTAACAATAATGATAATGGGGAAACAATAAACGCCTTTGCTGTTTTACCCGCAAGACCTAGGTTTTTTGATAACTCCTGTGGAGCCTGATTCTCCTCACTCATAATCAGCTCCTTTTATTTGTTTTGACCAGGCATATACCCAGATGATTTGCCTGCAGGAGGATTATCAATAATCTTATCGCCCGCTTTCAACCCAGTCATAACAGCAACCATATTTTTCGTTCCTCCCAAGTTGCTACCTAGACGAACAAGACGCAACTCCGATACCCCTTGGTCATTAACAACCAAAACACTGGGTAGACTTTTACCTTCAAGCAAAGCTGATCGTGGGATTGCAACCACATTACCAGAACCACTAACATCCGGAATTTGAATCTCCGCATACATCCCAGGAGAAGCTTTTACATTCGTATAAAGATCGAATTTAACGGTTACCGTATGACGTTGCGCATCAGCTATCGGATAGATTTGTGAAACCTTCGCATCCGTTCGCAAATTACCGTTAATCGTAACAGGCACCACCATTCCTACTTTCAGTTGATTACGAAGAATGGAAGGAACATCAGCTTGTAAACGCAGATATTTTACAAAGCCGTATTTAAAAAGCGGCTGACCGGGCTGAACAGTATCTCCAACCTCAACCATCTTCTTCAAAATCATGCCTTCGAATGGAGCCACAGAAACGCTGTCTTTGAGTCTTGCATCAATCTCGCCTAGTTGGGACATCGCTTGCATAACTTGGCTTTTAGCTTGAGATACACCGGTCTGACTGTTTAGCAAATCAGAATAACGATTATAATCTGTATTGTAATCACCGAACTGATTATAGAAAGGACGCGTCATAAAGACATCCATCATTGCTGGCATCCCCATACCTGGCATACCACTGATATCCTTGCTGCGTGGTGAAACAAGTTCACGCTGATACTGCGCTTGTGAATTCTTTAAATTTGCATTTGCAGAATCCATCATCGCTAATATTGAACGACGCTTGGCTTGCAAATCATCATCATCAATTTTCGTTAGCAAATCACCTTGCTTAAACTTAGCCCCAACATCACCACTGAGGAATTCAACGCGCCCAGGCATCTGAGCCGCCAAGGTGACCTCTTTATAGGGTATTACGGTACTACCAAGAACGGTACTTGAGCCTGACCCTACACTTTCAACCTCAATGATTTCTGCACTAAAGCCCGTACTAAACGAAACGAAAAAAGTCGAAATCCCAAAAAGCAGATTATTGAAAGTGTTTTTTTTATGCATAAATCATGACCACGTCAATTAATATCAAAACAACCTAGAGCCCCATTCCAGAACTACTAGACAGCATTATTTTTAGGAAAAACTGAAATACAAAGAGATTCAGATTGGAACCACAAATCACCGTGCTTAGATTATAGACATCACAGGGCAAAAACAATGCGACACCCTGACAAATGTCAAAGAATTAAATCACACCATTATCTGTTTCATTATTAATTCTGTACTTAATGCGTTTATTCAGTTTCCCAATTAAACCCATCATCTCCTAGCTGAATCATAAACTTACATATGACTTTAGCATTCCACATGTATAGGTATCCTTAAAATTCCAGAACAATATAGCTTTTCAACAAGCTGATTTCCAGCCCCAAAGCACTCACAGGATTGCGAGTATACAGACCTGAACAAACGTTATCTTAACATAAATCAATTCATGCCCGCGCAAACTAGTACCCAGAGACGGGAATAAGTCGCCTGATTTCTGAAAACCGAGCATGTTTAAGCGTTATCTCAATCGCCTTGGGGATTTCCGAATTTCTGGATTCTTCTGTTTTCCACGAAGTTCCCCAGCGACTGTTATTCCCCAAAAACCGCCATTCAACAGACTCTACACCCGTCAAAAGCACCAAGGACTGAGGCTCCACAGAAGTTGTGTAGTCAACATGCTGCCAAGAGCTTCTTAATAAACTGCCCTCATCATCCAAACTATATCGAATACGCTGCAAAGAGCTTCTCAAGACTCCCGCAGGGTTCGGATAACCTCCGCGTGTAAATTCAATTAACACACTGGTATCTTGTCCCACTTCAAAAGCCTGTTTTCGTTGCCCAAGATCCGTATTGACCGCCCTTGGAACAATTTGCCGAAGATCCGCTTCAATCATTGTCATTGCACGCTGCAACTCTTCTAATTGAACGATTTGTTTCTCCACCCCCGCACTTGTCGCGATAATGGTACGCAAACCACTGTAAGCCATAACCGCCAGTACTGCAAAAATCGCCATTGCGATGAGCAACTCAATCAGCGTAAAGCCTTTCACTCCAGACAATTTTGGGAGCAGAGCCTTGGAAAAATGAGGAGAAATAATCATATTAAACGACTGACTTGTGACGCCTGTATAAGCAAAAAAATGGCCAAGCCTATGTAGCTATGCATACTCATTTTGCTAAAAATCCCGTTAATGTAACACTTGGATTCTCTTGATCAGAGACTGTCGACCACACTGAAACCTCAATTTTACGAACATTCTCATCAGCAGTATTCAGCGCTTTTTGCTCCCACTTCCACACAATACCAGCTAAAGTCTCATCACCATTACTTGTTCCTATACTTGGCCAAGTACGCTCAATTTGTGCCTTTGCTATTTGATTCATAGCAACCCAACGGGCAAACGTCTTTTCACCGATCACCGTTTCATTTCTTGCAACATTACCTACGGTATACGTCACTCCACCCAAGGAGATGGCAACTATAAGTAACGCTACCATGACTTCAATCAAGCTAAAACCCGCTGATCTCTTTAATTTATAAAGCATCATCTTTTTTTACATTACCGAAACCATCAAAACGCATTTCGATCTCATGCAAGGCAGTATCACTGATCGTGACATTAAAAGGCGTAATCTCGCCCGTGGAGAGTACAAACACATGCGGAACAAGACGTTCTTCACTGTCGGCATCCTCAAAACTAACCATTTGCCCTTGCACATCGACACGAAAAGAAAAACCTTCTGGCAAAACACGAGGGCGTAGTTGTTTGTCCGATAATGCCACCCATTGCCCCTGCTCTTCTCCGGAAAGCATAAACTGATAGCCTGACTCTTCAAATAAAACACCCACGCTTCGAGACTGAAAAACCGCCTCATCCCTCGCTAACTTTAATAAAGCTTGGAAACGCTGAGCCTCCTTCTCTATCTGACTTGTCTTATTATGCGGAATCGAAAGAGTTGCTGCTCCAACAATGACACCAATGATAACCATCACTATCAACAATTCGAGCAGCGTAAATCCTCTCCTTTTTTTAGGCACAAAACCCAATGTCAATTTATTGGAGATTCCAGTTACCCACATCATCATCACTCGGCACACGGTCTGGGCCTAAAGAATAAATATCGACTTCACCTTTAGTGCCAGGGTTCGCAAACTTATAAGGATTACCCCAAGGATCAACAGGCTCTCTCTTTAAATATTGACTCCAATTCTTTGACGCATTGCCTGGTTTAGTAATTAGCGCCTGAATCCCCTCAGCGGTAGATGGGTACGCAAAATTATCCATGCGATATAAGTCCATAGACGTTTCGATAGACTGAATATCAGACTTCGCTCGCGCAACACGTGCTTCTTCAGGCTTAGAGAGTAATTTAGGCGCAACAACAGCCGCGAGAATAGCGAGAATCAAAACAACCACCATCACTTCTATCAAAGTGAAACCCTGTGTTTGCTTTTTATTAATTAAATTTGTCTTACGATTATCCAAAATAAAACCCCTTTTGATGAAATTTGCTATGCTGAATATCATGCCATATCTCCACAACATTATCCTGAAATAATCATCATGGAATTGCGATCAATCCTCAGCCTGCCATGGCTGTTCACTATACTTCTTACCGCTTTGACGTTAACTGCCCTGCAATGGTTCCAAGAAGACTTATTATTTGAGCGCTCCCTGATCAATGAGGGAGAGTGGTGGCGTATCATAACAGGGAACTTTGTTCATAATAACTCTCCTCATCTATACATGAACCTATTAGGCCTCGCCCTACTGGGTTTATTATTTAATGCGTATTTTCCCATCCGATGCTTCATTATCTCCACCATTATACTTTCGCTCCTGGTTGGCTTAGGGCTCTACTTCTATGCACCCAGGCTAGAGATGTACGTTGGTTTTTCTGGCGCTCTTTACGGCCTTTATCTCTTAGGAGCAGTCACTGCGCTCAAACATAAGGACATGATTACGGGCATTGGTATTTTCATCATCATCATCGGCAAATTGGTGTGGGATATCTTTGACCCTTCTCTTAATCAAAACAGCGCGGATCTGATTGAAATATCGATAGCCACTGAATCACATTGGCTGGGAGCAATTGGAGGTCTCATCATTGGCTTGTTCTACTTTTTTACCATGAAAAATGATTAAGCTTCAAACACTACTTGAAGCAGAATGCGTTCTTTGCAAGAAAACAGCACACAGCAACCATCCTGCTCTTTGTACACACTGCAAAAACCTTCTTAACGCTTACCATTGCTGCCAACAATGCGGCAATACTCTTAAAGATGAAAATCTCAACATCTGTGGTAACTGCCAAACCACACCTCCCGCAGTTGATCAAACTTTTTGCCTAAGCACTTATTCACCGACTGCCAGAGAACTCATCAAACAACTTAAATTCAACCAACAGCTACTCATCGCAGACAGTCTTGGAAAACTATTGGCACAAGCTATTTACCACCAAAAAATACCATTACCTGATATCATTATCCCCGTTCCTATGCATAAAAAGCGCTTGCGTCAACGTGGTTTCAATCAAGCTCTACAAATTGCTAAGCCTGTTTCAAAACAACTATCCATTCACTTATCTAATTCGATTGCCTATCGCAGCATCTATACGCTCCCACAAACGCAGCTCAATGCCAGCACTCGTCGCACTAATCCACAAGCCAGTTTTCATTGCAAAAAGATTTCTGGAGAACATATCGCCATTATCGACGATGTCATTACCACTGGCTCAACTGTGAATACATTAGCAAAAATATTAAAAAAACAAGGGGCTTCGAGAGTTTCGGCTTGGGCAATTGCGCACGCGTAACTGCATTCAAGACTCAAAAAAAGAAAAATATAGACTATATAATCTGAATATTGTCTACTTCCTGTGACGACATACCCGTTTGACGTCACTTTTAAAAATGAGTGTATATAAGCATGGTAAATAGCATGACGGCGTTCTCTCTCAAAGAGGGTGCATTCGAAGGTCACACACTAGCGTGGGAAATTCGGACAGTTAATCATCGTTTTCTCGATATCAACATCACACTGCCAGACGCTTTTAAAGACCAAGAAAACACCTTCAGAACCGCCATCCAAAAAACCCTGAAGAGGGGCAAAATCGCTGCTCGTTTACGCCATACATCGCTCACCACACAAACACCCCAGATAGAGATCAACGAACATCTGGCTCGTGCCTTAATTGTTGCTTGCAGACAAATTGAATCCATTGCAGATAACACTGAACCCGTTAAAGCCGTCGACATCCTGCAATGGCCAGGCGTCACATTAGAACCCAAACCGGATACTGATGTTTTAGTCGCAAAGGGAATGATGCTGCTAGAAATCACACTGAAAGACCTCAATGAAAATCGCCAGCGTGAAGGGGCAAAATTAGCAGGGTTGATTGACCAACGCTGTGATCAAATTGCAGAACTTATTATGAAAGTGCGCAGACGCCGCCCTGAAGTGATCGCGGCACAACGAGCAAAAATTGAAGATAATCTATCGGCATTGAAAATTGAGGCCGATCAAAATCGACTTGAACAAGAGTTTATTATCTACGCACAACGCCTTGATGTCGATGAAGAGCTTGATCGCATTATGGCGCATCTTGATGAAATCAATCTGGTACTTGAACGAAATGAACCGATTGGTAGACGCCTTGATTTTCTTATGCAAGAACTCAACCGCGAAGCCAATACACTCTCAGCCAAATCTAATGACACAATAACCTCTCAGATTTCTGTCGATTTAAAGGTATTCATTGAGCAAATGCGTGAGCAAGTGCAAAACATCGAATAACCAGTGAATGATAACGATTATCGCCCAGTTACTTAGCGTCCCCGATATTTTCTGTTAACATAATCACCATATAATTAAAGAATGGGCATTATTCATGAATTTTACAGCCTCAACACTCCTGTTATGATGTTATGACATAGTGATAGCCACTGTAGGTTTTATGCATATAACCCCCTACCTAAAAACAGAAAACATATACCAACGTTATTTTTACGAGTGATTATGCAACAAAAAGATTACTACAAAACGCTTGACCTCAAAAAAAGCGCCAGCGCCGATGACATCAAAAAGGCTTACCGACGCTTAGCCAGAAAATATCACCCTGATGTAAGCAAAGAGGCAAACGCCGAAGAACGCTTTAAAGAAGTCTATGAAGCTTACGACGTCTTAAACGACAAAAAGAAAAGAGGCGAGTATGACGATATGCGCTCAGGTCGTGGCTCTAAAAATGGCGCGGGCTTTCAACCGCCACCAGGCTGGCAATCAGGAAACTTCGATGCTAACTTCTTCGAAGATATTATGCGTCATGATAACTCGCCACATTCAGGCTCAAATCATGGACATGGTGCTGGCAACACCGACTTCTTTGATAACATTTTTGGCGGACAAACCCGTAATAGAGCTTCTCAAGCTGGACAGGCCACCCCACAGGTTGCCACAGTTCCTTTAACACTAGGAGATATTTACCACGGCTCTCAACGGAAGATTCGTCTCCCCGACGGCCGTAACATCCAAGTAAAAATACCGAAGGGCATTGAAGAAGGACAAAAGATACGAATTTCCAATGGCCCTGGCAGAGCCGAAATCCATCTAAAAGTTAAATTACAACCTCATAAGCACTTCAAAGTTGATGGTAAAAATATACTTCTTGAGCTCCCCATCGCCCCTTGGGAAGCTGCTCTTGGTTCCATGATAACCGTCCCCACATTAGAAGGTAATGTGAACTTAAGAATCCCGGAAGCTGTCCAAACCGGCAAGAAAATGCGACTACAGGGTCGTGGCCTGCCGGGTGATAAGCCTGGCGATCAAATTGTTACGCTAGTTATTATGACGCCTCCGGCAAAGCAAAGCGATGAGCGTGATTTTTATCGCGAAATGGAAAAAACGTTTAATTGGGATCCACGCAAAGGGATGCTTAACTAAGTAGTGAATTTGTTTTAGCCTGCATATCCAATAAAACGTATTATCCAATTCATAACAGTTTTGGAGAACTACTGCATGAAAAAACTAACCTTTCTTTTACCCATTGCACTTGTTACTGCATTCTTTATTGGCGGGCTCACATCAACCCATGCTGGACTACCCAACCAAGTGAGCGGAAACCCCCTTCCCTCTCTTGCCGACATGTTAGAAAATATCACCCCTGCAGTTGTCAATATTCATGCGGAAGGAAGTCAGGTAATTTATGACCCAGCAACAACTGATCCTTTTCTGAGAGAACTCTTCGGCTCACGCCAACGCGAAAAAAAGACCAAAGGCACGGGCTCTGGCATTATTGTTGATGCCCGCCAAGGCTACATCATTACTAATTCACATGTTGTTGAAGATGCCGACAATATATATGTGACTCTCAACGATAACAGGGAATTTCGTGCACAACTTATTGGGGCTGACCCACATGCTGATATCGCTGTTTTGCAGATTTCAGGAAAAAAACTGACAGCTTTACAACTCGCCAACTCTGACAAAGTTCGGGTGGGTGACTTTGTGGTCGCTATCGGCAATCCGTACGGCATAGGTCAATCTGTCTCCTCTGGTATTGTCAGTGCATTAGGGAGAAATAACTTAGGCATAGAGACCTATGAAAACTTTATTCAAACTGACGCCCCTATTAACCCAGGGAATTCTGGCGGTGCATTGGTAAACCTTCATGGTGAACTCATCGGCATCAATACAGCAATTTTAGGCGGCAAAGGCGGCGGGAATGTCGGCATCGGTTTTGCTATTCCTGTCAATATGGCTGTCAACATTATGGATCAACTCGTTAACTATGGACAAGTACAGCGCGGACAGTTAGGAGTTTATGTTGAAGACTTAACCCCTCAATTCGCAAGGGAACTCAATACCACACTAACTACTGGCGCAGTCATAACGGGCATCCTAAAAGACTCCACCGCAGAGAAAGCGGGATTGATAGCAGGTGATGTCATTACTAAAATTAATAACCGACCCATCAAGAATAGTGGTGACGTTAGAAATATTGTTGGAAACCTGCGTATCTCTACACGGATTAAGCTAACCGTCTATCGGGATGAGAAGAAGCATGCCATTACAGCAGTGATAGGTAATCAGACGAGAAGCCGAAACACCCAAAAAGAAGAATTACCCACATGGTACCGATAAAAAATATATATACCAACAGTCATTATAAAAACACCTTCAGTCGCCTATAAGAAATACTTGAAGAGAAATGTGAAGAAAGACTTGCATCCATATTTAAAGTTACTATAATTCACCCATACGCAGCTTGTTAAGGCTGTGTTAATGTTCCGCACAAGGGAGAGGCCTTGTACTAGAGCTATAAGCCCGGCTCTATGCTTCTTCTGCGGATACAGATTTGGTGTCCCCAATCCAAGTCTGTTTTTTGGTCCCGGCTTTTAGACCCCCTGTTTGGCCGGGACCTTTTTAACTTCCTTCCCCCCCCTATTCAAAAGAATCTACAAATTAGCATTTAATAAACCGACATTTGCCCCCCTACTTATCCATCTTGTAATATTTCTCCCTCAACAATGGGATATAACCAAGAATCCAAAACATCCAATAATTCAGGCAAGCCCTCCTTCGTATGAGCAGAAAAAAGCTGAACAGAAGTTTGCGCACCGAAATTCTTTAAATCCTTCTTCACGGCAAACAAACTTTGATTCATCGCATTACGTTTGAGCTTATCTGCTTTGTTTAGCAAAATATGTACATGAATATTTTTGTTCTCAGCCCATTTCAACATCATCTGGTCATACTCTTTCAAAGGATGACGGACATCCATCACCAAAATAATCCCTGTTAAAGTCCAGCGATTATTTAGGTAAGACTCAATAAAGCCTTGCCATTCCAACTTCACCTTCTCAGGCACCTTTGCATACCCATAACCCGGAAGGTCTACAAGGTATCTTCCCTCGGAAATACTGAAAAAGTTTATTAACTGTGTCCGACCTGGGGTTTTTGAGGTTCTTGCCAGTGATTTTTGCTGACATACCACGTTCATCGAACTCGACTTCCCTGCATTGGAACGTCCAGCAAAGGCAACTTCAAAACCCAACTCAGGGGGAAGGGTTTTCTCAGTAGTCGCACTGATTGCGAACTTGGCATGTCGATAATTATTCTTCACAGTCTTCCCTTTAAATATCATTGTTTGCTAATACATTCATTAATATGATATATAGTTTCCCCATTTTTAACGAGTATTGCTTCTGCATTTTCTACATTTATGACATATTAATGTAAATCAAGATGTCAGCGGGCACTATCTCCAACACAATTTCTTAAGTTTATTCAGGACTACCTAATGAAAAACAAACTTCTATTAATACTTGCCGGGCTAGCCATAAGCGTTTCGACGGGAGCATTCGCTAGCACAGAAGCTTCGAAAGGTGGCGATGCAGCAAAAGGCAAGGAAAAATCCGCACCTTGTGCCGCTTGTCATGGAGCAGATGGCAACAGCGTCAACCCTGAATGGCCAAAAATCGCTGGTCAATCTGTAGCTTACATCACAAAACAACTTGAAGAGTTTAGGTCTGGCAAACGCGCCAACCCACTGATGACTCCACAAGCTGCAAACCTCAGCGATGAAGATATAGCTGATTTAGCAGCTTACTTCTCAAGCAATAAGGCTAAGCCGGGTGCTGCTAACGCAGAGATGGTTGATTTAGGACGCAAAATCTATAAAGGCGGCATTCTCTCTAAAAGCGTTGCCGCCTGTTCTGCATGTCACGGCCCCACAGGCATGGGCAACCCAGCAGCTAACTATCCACGTATCAGCGGACAGCATGCTAAATATGTTGGTTTACAACTTACTGCATTCAAAAAAGGGCACCGCGCAAACGACAACTCATCCATGATGCGTAACGTTGCAGCAAACCTTTCTGAGAAAGAAATTGAAGCAGTATCTGAGTACATTGCAGGACTTCGTTAATCGACACTTGTTGTAGAAAGGGTGGCTATATAGCCACCCTTTTTTTTGAGAAAATTTTGCACCTAGCCAATTAATCGCTAGAATCAACCCAATCTATAAATTTGATGAGAACTTTGTGTTGTGAATAACGTCACATAGTAAACCTTGATCTGTTGAGACAATAAAAAATGAGAACAACCATGACAAAATTTATCCTTCCCCTAAGCCTTATGCTGTTTGGAATAACAGGCTGCTTTTCCAGTGAAACCCAAGCTGAAGCAAATAAAGCATCAACAACAGCACCAGTTGAGAAAAAGGCATATGTTGAAGGAAAAGACTACTTTGAAATCTTTCCTGAAGTAAATACCAACAGCGCAGAGGGTAAAGTTGAAGTTGTTGAGCTTTTCTGGCTTGGTTGCCCACATTGTTATCACCTAGAACCTGCGATGGAGAGATATAAGGCATCAATGCCTGATTATGTTGAATTCAAGCAAGTCCCCGCTGTACTTAATCCTAACTGGGCTTTCCATGCAAAAGCGTTCTACACCGCTAAGTTCCTTGACCCTAACAATGAGAAAAAACTAATAACAAAAATGTTTCAAGAACTACATGAAAAGAAGAATCCTCTAGATACACACGATAAACTGAAGAAGTTTTTTGCTGACAATGGCATCAGCGAGATGCAATTTAACAATACGTATAACTCAATGGCTGTAAGCACATCAATGAGCCAAGCAGCTTCTATCAGCAAAGCTTCTCAAGCCAACTCTGTTCCAAGCATCATTATTAACGGCAAATTCCGCACCAGCCCCTCAGTTGCTAAAGGAGAAGAAAACCTTTTAGAAATAATGACCAGCCTTGCTGAACAAGAAAAACCAGGAGCCGAGTAAGTGCGGGTTTTTAACGCTTTTGACAGACTCATCAATGAAGTCGATGCTTCTTTACGAACCCTTTTCGTAAAACCTGCAACAATGAGACCATCTCCTGCAGAACAACACAAAAATGCTATCGACTTAACGAATGCCGAGCGAATAAATGCAGGTAGATTAATGCGCGTCAACCATTCAGGTGAAGTTGCAGCACAAGGTCTTTATCGCGCTCAAGCATTAACGGCAAGAACACCTGAGATTCGCGCTCAGATGCAACACTCTTCTGATGAAGAAAATGAACACCTTAATTGGTGTGAAACGCGTATTGATGCCTTAGGCACACACAAAAGCTACCTAAACCCATTATGGTACTGGGGCTCATTTGCCATAGGAAGCATTGCAGGAAAAGCTGGTGACCGCTGGAGCTTAGGCTTTGTAAAAGAGACTGAAGATCAAGTGGTCAGACATCTCAATCAACACCTTACACAACTCCCAGCAAACGATATTGAAGACCTAGCTGTCGTGAAAAAGATGAAAGCAGACGAGCAACATCACGCGAATGTTGCAGCATCTTCCGGTGCCAGTCGTTTGCCACTAATCGTTCGCAAAGTGTTCATGCCCGTAACCGCAAAAGTAATGACGACGCTTAGCTATCGATTGTAGAAGCTAGGTATTTAGAAGACTTACAAACGCGAAGCCCTTTTTATTAAGGGCTTCTTAGTATCTTAGGCTTCTCCTTTGATGCTTTCTTCCAGCTCTTGTACCCGTTTTTCAAGCGCCTCTACTTTTTCCCGCGTTCTTAACAAAACAGCATTTTGAATATCAAACTCTTCACGCGTCACTACATTCAACTGTTTTAGCCCACCTTCGAGACCCAAGCGAATATTCTGCTCAACATCATTTTTTAATTGATTAGCTGATTCTGGGAACAATGCAGATAGTCGATTGACCAAACCATCAAGCGGATCTTTTCCATTCATAATTTTCTAGTCTAGGTTAGTCCAATAATGCCATGTAGTTTAGCATCAACATCCACCATGATATATTTTCTGACGTGAATTCATTTCATCCATGAAAAAGCTTGTCATCAAACTTCTATTCACATTATGCTCAATACTTTGAATACAATTACAAGCCCATTTATGTCCAACGTCGATTTTGAAGCCGTAAAAAACTATCTTCTGCAACTCCAAGACTCTATTTGTGAAAAACTGGAAGCAACAGACTCTCAGGAAAAATTTATCACAGACAGCTGGGAAAGAGCCGAGGGCGGCGGTGGACGAAGCCGGGTTATGCGTAACGGCAACGTGTTTGAACAAGCAGGCGTAAACTTCTCACACGTTCATGGAAAAAACTTACCGCCCTCAGCGACGGCAAGCAGACCCGAACTTGCAGGGAGAAGCTTTCAGGCACTTGGCGTTTCTTTGGTTATTCACCCAAACAACCCTTACGCACCTACATCACATGCAAATGTGAGATTCTTTTTTGCTGAAGCAGAAGGCAAAGATCCCATCTGGTGGTTTGGAGGCGGCTTTGATTTAACCCCGTACTATGGCAATGACGAAGACTGCATCGCATGGCACCAAACAGCCCGCGCTGCTTGTGAACCTTTCGGTGAAGAGGTGTATCCCAAATACAAAAAATGGTGTGATGATTATTTTTATCTAAAACATCGTAACGAACCTAGAGGCATTGGCGGCCTATTTTTTGATGACCTTAATGAATGGGGCTTTGATCAATCATTTGCCTTTATGCAATCCGTAGGTGATGCCTTTAGCGAAGCCTATATACCGATTATAGAAAGAAGAAAAAACACCCCTTTCTCAGACACTCAACGCCAATTCCAGCTCTATCGACGGGGCAGATACGTGGAATTCAACCTAGTCTTTGATCGAGGCACCTTATTTGGCTTGCAATCTGGTGGACGAACAGAGTCGATCTTGATGTCCCTTCCTCCTTTGGTACGTTGGGAATACAACTACAGCCCAGATAAAGATAGTGAAGAACAGAAATTATATGACCATTATCTGCAACCTCATGATTGGGCAAATATGGCCTAGTCCGAAAAGGTAAATAAGCTCAATAAAACAGCAACAGGGATCAATCTAACACCCAAAATCCCTGTGGCGATTCTTCACTAGCGTTTTACAACTCTCTCAAGCGCACTGTATATATTCAGTAAACCATCACCATAGTCAATATCATGCCCAGGCTTCCCTAAGTCTTTTGCTGTTTCCGTAATCAACAGACGATCAAGTCTTTTGTTTTTTGACATAAATAAAGCAATGCTACCAGAAACATGCGCAGCAGCAATCGATGTTCCTGTCGCAAAATCATATCGATCTCCAGGAGCAATCGTCATGATGCCAACACCAGGAGCAGCTAGGTCGATATGTTTTCCTCTATTCGCCATTTTGTAGCGCTCTGAGAAATGATCAACCGCCGTCACCGTAATGACTCTCGGGTACGCTGCAGGGTATTTAGGCTCATCCGTATTATTGTTACCACTTGACGCAACGATAACAATACCTTGATCTGCAGCTTTCTTAATCATGCGCTTAACTAAAGTATCCTTACCGCCTGAAAAGCTAAGATTTAATATATCGACTTTCTTACTGATAGCATAATCAATAGCCTGAGCTACTTGTGCAGAGCTACTTCTTGCCTTATTTTCATCGGTATACTCAAAAGCGCTCACTGATAACAATCTAGCATTGGGAGCAATTCCAATACGATCATTACTGCTGACTAGTACCCCTGCAATAGTTGTTCCATGATGCATTTCTGCAACACTTTCTGGATTGAAATCAACCAAAGAGTGCTGGATCACTTTACCTTTTAAATCTTTATGCTTGATATCAACTGGCCCATCCACCATACCGATTAATATATTTTCCCCATTTGATAGCGTCAATGCTCGACTCGCACCCGTCAAAGACTTTGGATATACACCTATGCTTGTTTTTTTAACGCCCGACGCATTGGTGAAATACTCATTATTGGTGGTAGCCTCTATTTCCTCATAGACACGATTAATTTTCTTTTCAATCTCTAAAGGATCTTGGCCATTAGTGGATGCAACTTGTAGCTTTAGGTTCATGCTATCTAACGCATTGACACTCAAAGACTCAAGCCCATGATCTTTCATGACCTGCTTAACCAAACCCTGAGGAAAATCTTTCTTAAATAACAACAAGATCTCATTCTTATTGTAATTATCACGTTTCTCGGGAAGATCAAAACACAAGGTGTCCTGAAAGTAACACTCAGCCACATCAGCAGGAATCCAATCAGCGTGGACATTTGCAGCCATAAGAAAAAGGAGGAAGAAGGAAAAACGTAAGAGTGTTCTTTTTATAATTAGTAAGCGAATCATGAGATATGTGCCATCAGTTTGACTCTACAGATGTTAATTCATTTAGACAAATCCCATCAATCTAGAGCTTCGTCCTACCAAGCAAGCGGCCGAATAGTAACAAACCCCATAAAATTGCACAAAAAAGAAAGCGCAAGTCCAACATACTGTCTTGTTATTTTAAATAAGCCCAGTAAAAACTAAAAACCACGTTCTGCAAATAACACCAAATGCTTATGATCCTGCAAATTATTCAAAATCTGGCTGACATGATCTTCATCCCTAACATCATTCAATACAACCTGATAGCTGGAACTACCTTCAGGATGGTACAGAATATCAGCATTTACTTTAACCAACAAAGCCTCGATTTCAGACTGCTCAGCCTGAGGAGTAAATTCAATAACAACCTCTACCTTCAAAGATGGCTTTGCAGCTTCCTCACCTGCCAATTGAAAGAAATTGGGTGAGCTATATGTACCCAAAGCATCTGGTTTTACAACATACACCAACACTCCCAATTGCACTAAAAGCAAAAAGGCGAATGCCGGATATACCCATTGCCGCGAGAAATCCGGCATGAAACCAGCTAATTTTTTTCGCAGGCGATGAAAATAAGAGGGGTCGGCGCTATTGCTTTTTTCTGGTAACGATTCATAACGAATACGCTCCATCACCTTAGTCAGGCGCTGTTCTTGCGTGGAAATAACACTGATATCCAAAATATCTCTATCTTGCTTTATTCGGTTGGCCATAATGCACTGTGCCTCATACTCCTTTCTCAGTGCCGGAGATTTTGCTAATTCACTTTCTACCAGTTTTTCGTCATCGTAAGAAATATTACCATTAACGAGCCAAGGAAGAAGCATTTGGGCTTTTTCAGCTGAAGTCATATTCGTCACCACTTATCCCTGCTTTTGACAAAATGCTTTGTAAACGCTTTCGCGCATAAAACATTCGGGTCTTAACAGTATTTTCTGAAATTATTAACGCACTGGCTATTTCCTTAATTGATAATTCTTGAAAATACGCCATTGTAATAATCTCTTTATGTTCATCACTTAATTTATCCATGAACCTAACAACATCTTCAAAAAATGTTTGATTACCATGAATCTCTTCGCTAGATTTTTGATAGCCCTCCAATGAAATCTGAAGTTTCTCAACATCTAGTTTGCCACTTGAGTTTTTACGCAAGTAATCAACTAGCTTGTTACGAGCTATTGAATGAATCCAAGTTAGTGGCTTGGACTTCGATTGAAAGTTCTTAGCAGACTTCCAAACTTCAAAAAAAGCTTCATCGGCGATATCAGCAGCTAATGGAACATCTCCATTAAGCATACGACTACAGAAAGTAATCACTGTCGCCGAATGCCGCCTATACAGAATTTCGAATGCCGGTTCACTACCAGAGGCAACAAGTTCAACTAGAACAACATCACTAGCATCCTCTGAAACCGTTAACGATTTCTGTTTTTTTTCACTTCTTTGGAACATAAATATAGTCGAGTGATTAGAAAAAAAGGTTCAACATAATTTGTAACTATAACAGGTTATTAAAAGAGGCTGAACGCTAGAACTACCAAACACAGGCAACCACCGATAAAACGTAAGACAAAATAATTGCTTTTTTAAGTATGAATCTTGGTGGCATATATGAGAATACGATTCATTATTATTTATGAGTTTCAGTCATCCAAACCTCAAAGGCCAAACTTTTACCTTCTCTCTGAAAAAATACACTTTTTTAATTTTTATAATGAACCTATCTGAACAAGGCTACGACTCAGGGGTAATTCATAAGCATTATGAATAACATCTCCCTCGCAACTTTGGGCGGACTTCGGTCCGCTCCCTTTTTTTCTTCAATATATTGATTCACAATATAAAACTTATTTAACGACACTTCTTTCCAAGCACTCTAGCAACTGTTCAATGTGACTTTCTTCATGTAACGCTGATAGGGCGACACGTAGGCGCGCCGTTCCCTCTGGCACTGTTGGTGGCCTAATCGGACTCACATAAACTCCTTTTTCCCAAAGTTCAGCACTCACCTCAATCGCTGCCTGATTCGATCCAACTGACACTGGCTGTATCGGTGTATTTGATACCATCAGCGATATTCCACGTTCGGCTGCTCCCGTTCTGAAAGACTCAATCAACCATTGCAACTTCTCACGCCGCCAATGCTCTTTTTTTACAATATCAAGCGACACCCTGGTTGCTGCCACCAAAGCAGCTGGCATTGCCGTGGTATAAATTGATGAGCGAGCATACTGCTGAATATATTCAATCAGCGCTGTTTTCCCTGCTACAAACGCACCAAAAGTACCAAATGCTTTGCCGAATGTTCCCATTAAAATCGGTACATCCTCCTGACTTAAGGATACCTGCTCAAGTGTCCCCCCCCCTGTTTCCCCTAACACTCCCAAACCATGTGCATCATCTATCATCAACCATGCTTCATAGTTTTTCGCAAACGCTACCAACTGTGACACATTCGCCACATCGCCATCCATACTAAAAACGCCATCACTGACAACAAAAGACGCTCCCTTGTCATATTGTTCCAATTTCTGCTGTAGATTCTGCATGTCCGAATGATAATAACGATGCACTTTCGCTCTTGCTAAAACCCCCGCATCAACCAAAGAAGCATGATTTAAACGATCAGCAAACACATCCCCCTTACGCCCAACCATGGCTTGAATAATGCCAAGATTCGCCATATACCCGGTCGAAAACAGCAACACCCTATCCCGCTCAAGAAAATCTGCAAGCTCCTCTTCCAAAGCAGTATGTTCATCGGTATGCCCTCCCAGAAGGTGTGATGCGCCACTCCCTACACCATATTTCAACGCCGCTTTTGTCATAGCCTCTCTAAGACGAACATCCCCCGCCAAACCAAGATAATCATTGCTATTAAATGAAAGCACCTCTTTGCCATTAACCACCCGCTCAGGTTTCTGAGATGAAACAGCTTCTTTGTTTTCACGAAATAAAGCTTCATCCTTACGTTTCATTAAATTCTGCTGGATTGCTTCCCATTTCCTTTGCATTACACATCCCCCTTTTTCAAAAAGATCACCATCATGATAAAAACCTCCATCCCAAAACGCAAAAAAGGCGCCAATGGCGCCTTTTTTATGAATCCTGTCAGCCGGAGCTTAAGACAGATTTCAATGAACTAAAGTCATATTAGTTCTTTTTGATGAAGAAAGTAAATTCACTTCCCTCTTCAGCAGTATCAAGTAACTCGTTACCTGTTTGCTTACAGTATGCTTCGAAGTCTTTTACAGAACCTGGGTCTGTAGCAACAATTTTAAGTACGCCACCAGCGTCCATACCATTCATTGCTTTCTTACAACGTAAAATAGGAAGAGGGCAATTTAGACCGCGTGCATCGAGTTCTTCATTGAAATCCATGATTCTCATCTCCAAATCAAATTAAGGTAAATTCATAAAATAAAGTGCGGGCTACCTTATCACCAAAACGACATCACTAACAAGATTAAATACATTTTGGACGGTTTAACACAAGCCAGAATAACCCCATTATTCATATACCTTAAGGGCTATTTTTTTTGAAGCGATGATAGTCCGCCATTACCTTTTTTACATAGCCCCGTGTTTCTCTGTACGGTGGAATGCCCTTATAGCGCCTCACCTTTCCTGGCCCCGCATTATACGCCGCCAGCGCATGTTTTTTATTGCCTTTAAATTGGGATAACATTTGGGAAATATACTTCACCCCTCCCTGAATATTTTGCTCAGGATCCCAAGGGTTACTAATTTTCATATCTTTGGCAGTTCCTGGCATCAATTGCATCAAACCGATGGCGCCAACAGGTGATTTTGCCTTCTTTTGATAGCAAGACTCATTCTTTATAATCGCATGTACAAGCGCCTCCTCAACACCATAAACTCTTGAATAAACCTGAATTGTGCGACGATGTTTATTAACACGAGCAGACATACCGCGACAACTGAGTGAGCGCTTCTTAGAAGACTTTTTAGAACTCTTTTTCTTACTTTTTGCTTTTGGCGTAACACGCGTCTTGTATTTTTTAATCAGGCTATATCCCTTTTTCTTGATGCGCTTACTCGTCATCAAATGACCACCTCCTACTTTCTCATAAACGTAAACCGTTTTATAAGACACAGCCGCGTATATCTGCGCACTCCCAAACAGAAAAAACCCTACAATAAATAAAAAGGAAACCAAGTAGCATTGGCGAACTGTTTTTCTCATGAAATTATTATATTTATTATTTAGTTATAAACTTCACCTAATGCTTTAAGCAATAAGCCGATTCATCGCAAGCTACCAACTTCCCTATTATTCGTCCAGTTAAATACGACTTATGGGTAAGAAATGCAGCCTTAATCAACACAACAAACTTTATATGCTCAACTCTGACTAATAAGCACCCATTAATTGATACTTTTCATACACTAAGAGATTTTCATAATTTTCATCACGCAAATATATGTGTCTGAATGATACTTATCAGTCAGATGATATGAGCAAACCTGCTGTATTTTTGACAACACGTTGAAAATCAGCAATCTCTACAAGGGGCCATATACTAAATCCTCCATGAACACAGTATTCACAGCTTTCTGCTTGACAGCCCATAGCTGTTTGCGGATTATCTCCGCTTGAATCAGCATAGGCATTCCTCATGACCACAAATATCCACGCAGATCGCATCCTTATTCTTGATTTTGGCTCACAATACACACAGCTCATTGCACGCCGTGTACGTGAAGTGGGCGTTTACTCTGAGATTTATCCATGGGATGTCAATGAAGATGACATTCGCAACTTCAAACCCAAGGGCATTATCCTTTCAGGCGGCCCCGAATCTGTTATTGATAACGATCCTCCACAAGCCCCTCAGATTGTTTTCGATTTAGGCATTCCTGTACTTGGCATTTGCTACGGTATGCAAACCATGGCGTCTCAACTTGGCGGCCAAGTCATTAATGCAAGCCATCATGAATATGGTTATGCGCAAGTTCGTGCTCGCGGCCATACTGAACTACTAAAAGATATCGAGGACTCGATAACGACTGAAGGCTTTGGCATGTTAGATGTGTGGATGTCACACGGTGACCGCGTAGAAGAAATGCCTGAAGGTTTTAAGCTAATGGCAAGCACTGATAGCGCCCCCATTGCTGGTATAGCAGATGAAACGCGTCATTATTATGGCGTACAGTTTCACCCTGAGGTAACTCACACCAAACAAGGCGCACGCATCCTACAGCGCTTTGTGCAAAATATTTGCGGCTGCGAAGGCCTTTGGACATATAACAATATTATTGAAGACAGCATTACCACTGTAAAAGAACAGGTGGGTGATGAAGAGGTTGTTCTAGGATTGTCTGGCGGCGTAGATTCCTCTGTAGTGGCGGCCATTCTACATAAAGCTATCGGCAAACAATTGACCTGTGTGTTCGTTGATACAGGCCTATTACGCCACCAAGAAGGCGATCAGGTCATGGCCATTTTTGCTGAACACATGGGGGTAAAAGTGATTCGCGTTAATGCTGAAGATCGATTCTTAGGCGCATTAGAAGGGCAAACGGATCCAGAAGTAAAACGCAAGATCATCGGCAATATGTTTGTTGAAATCTTCGATGAAGAAGCAGGCAAATTAGCGAATGCCAAGTGGCTAGCCCAAGGTACGATTTATCCTGACGTTATCGAATCTGCCGGCGCAAAAACAGGTAAGGCACATCTCATCAAATCACATCATAATGTTGGTGGTTTGCCTGAAGATATGAAACTGGGTCTTGTCGAACCGCTTCGTGAACTCTTTAAAGATGAAGTTCGTGAAATTGGTATCGAACTTGGCTTGCCACGTCAGATGGTCTATCGCCATCCATTCCCTGGCCCTGGTTTAGGTGTGCGTATTCTTGGTGAAGTGAAAAAAGAATACGCTGATATTCTACGTCTTGCCGATCATATTTTTATGGAAGAACTCTATAAAAACGACCTTTATGACAAAACATCACAAGCCTTCGCGGTATTTTTGCCTGTTAAATCAGTAGGTGTTACAGGTGATGGGCGTCGTTATGATTATGTTGTCGCTTTACGTGCCGTTGAAACGATCGACTTCATGACAGCACGCTGGGCACACCTCCCTTATGATTTCCTTGGCCATGTATCCACACGCATTATCAATGAAATCGAAGGTATCTCCCGTGTCACTTACGATATCTCAGGCAAACCCCCTGCTACTATCGAATGGGAATAAGCAAAACCGACGAAGACTGGATGCAACACGCTTTGTCTCTAGCTGATAAAGCCGAGGCAATGGGTGAAGTACCCGTCGGTGCAGTACTGGTTAAAGATGGCCAAATGGCAGGTGAAGGCTGGAATCAGCCTATCACCTTGCATGACCCATCAGCACATGCAGAAGTCATGGCCATCCGTAACGCAGGCAAAGCCATCGAAAACTATCGTTTACCCAATACCACCCTCTATGTCACCTTAGAACCTTGCACCATGTGTTCAGGTCTAATGATTCATAGCCGAATTCAACGCATTGTTTTCGGTGCATACGACCCAAAAACAGGCGCTGCTGGAAGTGTATTTGATACACTGATTGATGAACGGCATAACCATACGATTGAAGTAGTAGGCGGCATCCTTGAAACTGAGTGCAGCAACCACCTCAAAGCTTTTTTCAAGAAAAGACGAGCGCAAAAAAAAGGGTGATTCGAAAATCACCCTTCAGGTCGGAGATACCTATGTCACTTTACTGCTCAACGATTACCCCTTAATCGTATGTACCCACCAATCCAGGTTCATCCCAAAAACTATGCTTATCAGACATTGCTGAACGCTCACCATCATGTATAGGAGCAATCGAAAAATTTACACGCTCTGATGATAC
The DNA here is from genome assembly GCA_902727985.1 of uncultured Thiotrichaceae bacterium. GTDB lineage: Bacteria > Pseudomonadota > Gammaproteobacteria > Thiotrichales > Thiotrichaceae > HyVt-477. Next base: position 26,395 of record CACVAY010000036.1, read on the forward strand.
ATCTTTCATGGTGACTTCTCCTGCGTATTCAGTTTCACCATCTATTGCAGCAAAAACCTCGTTAGGCGTTAATGGTGCTGCATGGGCAAAACCCATCATAAGAGTCAACGCTGCTATGGCACTTAAATTACGTACTTTCATTATTATATCCTTTTGTAAATCAATTAAAATTCGTTTACTGCGCAGTTGAAAAGATATACGGAGTACATTCTAAAAGGGATGCAAATTATCTGAAATTAAGTTTTGGTTCGACATACCCTCTATATGATGTGGAGGATTAAAAAACAACAATAATAAAGAAGGCAGCCCACATCCATGGATATAAAACATTACCTGAAAGTGCTCGTTGACAATGATGGCTCAGACCTCTACCTGACCGTCGGCGCACCACCCGCAGCAAAATTTCAGGGCAAACTCAAACCGCTAGAAAAACGCACCCTAGATACCGACGAACTGAAAGCCATTGCGTATAACTTAATGGATGAGGAGCAACAGGCACAGTTTGAGAACAAGCCTGAGATGAACCTTGCCATTTCTGAGGAAGGTATTGGACGATTCCGTATCAATATCTTTAAACAGCGCAACAAAATCGCTATGGTTATCCGTAATATCAAAGTTGATATCCCAAATGTTGACGACCTCGGGCTTCCTGATACTCTGAAAAAGGTCATCATGGAAAAACGCGGGCTAATTCTTTTCGTAGGGGGTACGGGATCAGGTAAATCAACCTCACTGGCAGCTCTGATTGATCATCGTAATCGTAGCTCCTCAGGCCATATCATTACGATTGAAGACCCTATCGAATATGTCCATCCACATAAAAAGTGCATTATCAGCCAGAGAGAAGTCGGCGTTGATACCGACAGCTTTGAAGATGCATTAAAGAATACCCTGCGCCAGGCACCGGACGTTATTCTTATTGGTGAAATCAGAACAGAAGAAACCATGGAACACGCCTTGGCATTCGCAGAAACAGGCCATCTTTGTTTATCTACCTTGCATGCTAACAATGCCAATCAAGCACTGGATCGCATCATCAACTTCTTCCCGGAAGAGCGTAAACATCAGCTTTTAATGGATATTGGCCTGAATATTAAAGCCTTTATTTCACAGCGTTTAATACCGACTGTGGATGGTAAACGTGTTGCTGCCATTGAAATCCTGCTTGGTACTCCGATTGTGCGCGAGTTGATCATGAAGGGAGATATTCCTGCGATTAAAGAAATCATGGAAAAATCTGAAGAGCAAGGTATGCAAACCTTTGATAATCACATCTTCAGACTCTATAAAGAAGGCCGTATTTCACTGGAGAATGCGCTGAGAAATGCCGACTCAGCCAGTAACTTGCAAGTAAAAATCAATCTTGATCAGACATCTGCCGCAGACATGATTAAAGATGATGGCGATGATTCAAACTCAGCATTTAATGGTCTTGAGTTGTCACCCATTGAAACGAAAGATGATGATGAAGATGAAGCCGCGAAGAAAAATGAAATTATCTTCGGCATGGGATAACGAATAATCATAGCCACAGGTACTCAACGAACCTATGGCTATGACGCTAACTATACGCGGTAGTTAGGCGCTTCTTTAGTAATCGTTACATCATGTACGTGCGACTCTTTCATACCTGCATTTGAGATACGTACAAACTTTGCATTCGTTTGCATATCGGATAGATCCTTACAACCCACATACCCCATACTCGACCGTAACCCCCCCAATATCTGATGGATAATCGGGGACAATGCTCCCTTGTAAGGCACACGCCCTTCAATACCTTCTGGTACTAGCTTATCTGCTGCATTCTCTGATTCTTGGAAATAACGATCACTCGAACCTTTCGCCATGGCACTTAGTGATCCCATACCTCGATATGACTTATAAGACCGCCCTTGGTAAATTTCAACTTCACCTGGCGCTTCATCAGTACCTGCGAACATGCCCCCCATCATGACAGTATAGGCACCGGCTGCCAGCGCTTTCGCCACATCACCTGAGAAACGAATACCGCCATCAGCAATGAACGGTACACCTGTACCTTTTAACTCTTCAGCCACATTCATAATCGCTGAAACCTGAGGCACACCGACACCTGCCACAATTCGTGTTGTACAAATTGAACCAGGACCGATACCAACCTTAACGGCATCTGCACCCGCTGCGACGAGATCTCTCGCCGCACTGGCTGTGGCAATATTTCCACCAATAACTTGTACATCTGGATAAGTTTGTTTAACCCATTTCACACGATCAAGAACACCTTGTGAATGACCATGAGCCGTATCCACCACGATAATATCAACACCTGCTTCAACCAAAGCAGCAACTCGGTCTTCAGTCCCATGTCCGGTACCAACAGCCGCCGCCACCATCAAACTACCACTGCTATCTTTGCTAGCCTTCGGGTAATCCGTAGATTTCTGAATATCTTTAACCGTAATCAAACCACAAAGGTGGAAGTTATCATCAACAACCAACACCTTCTCAATACGATGCTTATGTAACAAAGCCTCGACTTCAGATTTAGAAGCACCTTGTTTTACCGTCACCAATTTTTCTTTTGGTGTCATAACAGAAGTAACGGGGGCATCCATTTGCGTTTCAAAACGCAAATCTCGAGACGTCACAATACCCACTAGATTGTCACCATCAACAACAGGAACACCTGAAATTCTTTTAGCATGAGTCAAATCAAGCACATCTTGAACCGTCACATCAGGGGTGACAGTAATCGGATCATTAATGATTCCGCTTTCAAATTTCTTCACATTACGCACCTTTCTAGCATGTGCTTCGATGCTCATATTCTTGTGAATAACGCCAATGCCACCTTCTTGCGCTAAAGCAATTGCAAGGCGCGATTCGGTAACCGTATCCATCGCAGCCGAAACCAGCGGAATGTTAAGGGTAATATCACGTGTAATACGCGTCGTGAGGTCGACATCTGCTGGTAAAACCACCGAATGGTCTGGAACCAGAAGAACATCATCAAAGGTTAAAGCTTCTTCAAGAATACGCATGAAATTTCCCTATCAAACAAATTAGGGGGTCATTATAGAGATTGACCTTTTCAGGGTAAACTGATAAAAAAAGTTACCTGCTAAAGAAGCCTGATTTCTAAATGCTACTCATCCCTGATTAGTCATTTAACAATTGGGTAAAAATTAATTATTAACGGAGGAGTTAATGAAAATGAAAACATTATTAGCAAGCTTATTGGTCGCTTTTTCAGTATCTGCAGCACACGCTGCTGATGATTTAGCAACCGTACTTGCAGAAGCTAAAGCTGAAAATAAGAAAGCAGCTGAAGTGGGCTTTGAGTGGAGAGACACGGGCAAATTCATTAAAAAAGCAGAAGAAGAGAAAGATGCTGAAAAAGCCATGAAACTTGCTAAGAAAGCACTTAACCAAGCCAAAATGGCACAAGTTCAAGCAGAAGCCGCTAAAAACGCAGGCCCTACTTTCTAAAGTTAAGCCTACGCATAAAAAGGGTCGGACTTGTCCGGCCTTTTTTACGCATGATATCTACAGAAACTCCTGAGGAACTCGGATACAATCACCCATTAGATAACTAAACTCCAAATTTCCTTGTGATAGAGCAGATTCCACAACGTAGTATTCTAAAAGTTTCCGAACTCAATGCAGAAGTTAGCTTGTTACTAAAGACAGGCTTTCCCTTACTATGGGTTGAAGGTGAAATTTCCAATCTTGCACAACCTTCATCTGGTCATATCTACTTCTCATTAAAGGATGCCAAAGCCCAAGTTCGCTGCGCCATGTTCCGTAATCGCCGTATGTCAATGGCAATTAGACCTAAGAATGGGCTTAAAGTCTTAGCCCGAGTCAAAGTCGGTCTTTATGAACCACGCGGTGAATACCAACTTATCGTTGAAGACATGGAAGACGCAGGCATTGGACAACTGCAAAAAGACTTTGAAGCACTCAAGAAAAAACTTGCTGCAAAAGGCATGTTTGATGACATACATAAAAAACCTATCCCTCCCATACCACAACGCATCGGCATTATTACATCACCTAGCGGCGCAGCAGTTCGCGACATCATCAATGTACTGAAACGTCGAGCACCACATATTCCAATACTCATCTATCCAGTTTCTGTACAAGGTGAAAACTCTGCTCCTGAGATCATCAAAGCGATACAGCGCGCGGATAGCGAGCAAAAATGTGATGTGCTATTGCTGACTCGTGGCGGTGGCTCGATAGAAGATTTATGGTCATTTAATGAAGAGGCCGTTGCAGAAGCTATGTATCAATGTGAAACACCCATTGTTTCTGGAGTGGGCCATGAAATTGATTTCACCATTGCTGATTTTGTTAGCGACCAACGCGCACCGACGCCTTCCGCTGCTGCCGAACTGATTAGCCCTGAACGCGCACAACAGCTTCAACAATTGCGTCAGTGGAGAAATCGCCTAATCACACAATTTGAGAACGTAACCCGACAACAGAAACAACAGCTAAAGACCCTACAACAACGGCTCAGCATCCAAAGCCCAGACAACCAACTAAGAAACCAAGCTCAGCGCGTCGATGAACTAGAATTACGCATGCATCGCGCTATTCTGCAAAAAGAACAACAACATACAGCGACACTAAAACAGCTAAAACTTCGCCTCATCAATCAATCTCCTGCACAGCGCATACAGCTTCAACAAAGCCAGCTCTCATCACTGAAAAAGCGTTTCAAGAATGCAATAGAACAACAAATGAATCGCCGCACCGATCGTATGAATAGATCCGTTGGCACGCTAAACACCATCAGCCCGTTGGCAACATTACAACGCGGTTACTCAATCAGTCGCTACAATAACCATGTGGTTCGCTCCATCAAAGAAGTAAAAAAAGATGACAATATAAGCGTTCTAGTCGGTGATGGAGAACTTGATTGTTGCGTTTTAAAAAAACATCCACACAAAAAATAAGTTTCCCAATACAGCTAGTTATCGGCCATCCAAGATAGGGGAAATTATGACGCGGACAATCGTTTAACTTATTTACCGTTAACACAAGAAGATACCAGTGATGCGGTTAGTTCAACCAGTATTCACGTCAAGCGTGTAGAAGTAAACGCTTGTCTATTTTTAATACAGAAAAGCGGTCAGAACTTGCATAAAACATCTTCAACAACTAGCAATTCCCATCGCTACAAGCAGCTTGTTTTAGACCTTCAATATCCACCAACTGAATACTTCCCCTTTGTTCTATAATGAATTCTTGGCGTTTCCATTCTGAGAGAAAACGGCTTACTGTTTCGATAGTTAAGCCCAGTAACTCGCCAATTTCAGACCGAGAAAGGGGTAATTCAATCCACTGGTTACTGTTTTTACATTCACACCATTTCAGTAAAAATGTGGCTAAACGTTCTTTACCCTTCTTTGCACCGAGTTCTACCATCATATCTTCAGCTTCACGGAGATGCTGAATCCAGCGTTTCATCATGGTTTGTTCAATTTCAGGGTTCTGCTTTTTCAATTCCAGTAATTCTTTGAGTGGTAAACGGCAAACTTCAACATTTGTCAGTGGAATCGCCATGTGGTTGTAGTTTTCATCCGCAAAACCATCAAAGCCGAACAGATCACCACGACGTAACACTTTGACGATCTGATTTTTCCCATTGGGTAACACTTTGACTAATTTGATCAAACCCTGTCTCAGAGTAAAGGCATTCTTGGCTTTTTCATTCTGATGATAGATCGTTTCGTCAGGATCGTAGGTAATCACAGAAGGATGAAAACAATTGATCTCGTCAAAACGATCCTCCGGCAGACGCGCAAAAATACTCAAATTACGAATACTACACGTCTTACACTCACCTTTGGCTTTGATATGTGACATATGAAACCTGACTCTAAAAATACTGAAGTTCGCAGACACTAAACAGCGTCCCCACTCATTACTATGTTTAACACTATAGCGCCCATCAACAGACCACTGCGATACAGAGCTTTATTTCCTACTAAACAGACCCAATATAGCGCCTATTTTGTCCCTCTATCACCGCAAAAACGGCACAGCTTTTTCTGTAGCTTTCTGCAAAGGTTAGCAAATACTATTCTCATTTTGATATTTTGCAATTTATGTTTGGAAAAAAGAGTGTAGCTTACGGATCTTTTTAGGATACCAACATGAAGCTCACGCCCTTTTCGACACTCTTGATTAGCACTTGCATGCTTGCGATAAGCACCTCTGTATTCGCAAAAGAAGAAACAGTTGCTGCAACCGAAAAACCACAAATGGTGATCGAAAACACGAGCACTAAAGACTTCGCAACCACTTTGGAGGCGGTAAAAGCTGAGCTCCAAGACGATAAATGGAATATCATTTCTGAGCTTAACATCGGTAAACGTCTTAAGAAAAAAGGTGTTGACGTGCCTGGTGGCATTGTTTTGCTACAAATTACTAGTGGTAAAAATACAGTTCCCCTACTAAAGAAAGATGAAACCCGTTACATCACTGCTTTCATGCCATGCACGGTTTCAGTTTATGGCATGAGTGATGGGAGCGTCAGAATCTCCCGCATGAATGCACCGGCGTTAGCACAAATGATGGAACCTGAAGTAGCAGCCGTCATGTCTAAAGGTTTTAGCAAACTGGATGCAACGCTTGAAAAGGCAATGGCAAAACTCGAAAAATAACAAGGTATGGAGGCGTATAAATCTTATCCGTCTCCATGCAAGCCCTCCTCGCCTTTGATGAAATTCTGCATTAACGCAATCCTGTATTAGCTGCCATCCTATCTGAAAGGCACACGCTCCTGCTAACAGCAAAATGGGCGGCATAAGTTCATGCACTTCTTTCAAAAAGTTAAACAAAGCTCCTCAAACTGCGATTTCTCAAAGACCTTGCCAGCATCGCTTTGTATGCTCTTCCCCATGAAAAAAATCAGCAACTCCTTTACCACGGCCCGTTTTGAATGGGAAAGACGAGAATAAAAATGAGAATAATGAAAGAATATTATTTCACGCGTCGCCAATTAATCTACCTACTCGTTGGCACATTACTCCTCGGCATAGGCATGAGCTATGTCTGGCATCGCCTGCATACACCAATGAAAGCAATGTATGTCGATATCTATAATAAAACCACAGAGATTATTCCTTCCGTGGTCATTCAACATGGCAATGTAAATACGCAGGAGAAGATTCAAGCCATTCGAATCAAACCAGGTGAGCATCGTATTATTGCACTCAATCATCAACCTAAACTCGGGTTCAGTATCACGGCAAATTTTGCAGATGGGAAGAAAAGCGAAATCTGTGCAGGTAAGTTAAGTGAAGAATATTATCTGCGCGCCAATATCTGGGATTACGGGGTTTATATCAAAGAAATTCGTTGAGCTATAGCTCACCCTTGCTGACTGTATAATGTTCACGCACCAATCATCCTCTTTTATGAATCGTTTCATTAGTAACAATCTATTTTACTAAAACATTAGAATCCCCTAATATTCTTTTCACAGCAACGAATAGCAACAGAAGCTAAAAACTACAGCATGTTGCTAACTCAAACATAACATTGATAAGGAAATAACAATGGATACAACAAACGAAACAGTAGCAACTATGCCTCGCATTAACGAGCCAGCACCGGCATTTAATGCACCAACAACTCATGGTAATAAAACCTTAGAAGATTACAAAGGAAAATGGTTAATCCTTTTTTCTCATCCTGCTGACTTCACGCCTGTATGTACTACCGAATTCATGGGCTTCGCAAATCACTATGATGAATTTCAAGCGTTGAACACGGAGCTTTTGGGATTGTCTATTGATAGCCATTACAGCCACATTGCATGGGTACGTAATATCAAAGAAAAATTTGGTATGGATATTCAATTTCCCATTATTGCTGACCTTTCTATGGAAGTTGCCAAAGCTTATGGCATGATTCACCCGGGTGCAGCAGATACGTCAGCCGTTCGTGCTACCTTTGTTATTGATCCAGAAGGTGTAATGCGCGCCATGGTTTACTATCCAATGAGCAATGGTCGCTCAATCGCTGAATTTGTTCGCTTGGTAAAAGCACTGCAAACTTCAGATGCGAATGGCGTAGCAACACCAGAAAACTGGCAACCCGGTGAAAAAGTCATCGTACCACCACCTGCAAGCACACAAGAGGCACAAGAACGCGTCGAAGCAGGTTATGAATGTACTGATTGGTACTTCTGTAAGAAAGACCTGTAACAATTATCACTGAAACCTCAGAATAATAAGCCCCCTTAAGCCCAAGCCATTATGGTTGGGCTTTTTTTTGCAGCAATTATTAACTTATGTTAAATACTGCGAAATATCAAAGACACGCTCCCACACTATATATTAGAATTCTCTAATATACATTTTCAAACCCTGAAAATACTAACAAACCCCAAGGTGGGTATTTATATGTTTCGATTAAAAACACATATTGGAGAAAAGTATTCTCCTCTCTATTTTTTATCCGCACTAGGCGCAGGCGGCCTCGCGGTTTCATTTTTCATGTACTTGATGTTCATGACACCACACAAAGCCTACCCTATGGCGACGTGGAACTCGCTGGCGGAGATTTTCTCTGGCAATGATTTGGTTTTACAGGTTTTCTCTGTGGTAGCGATTCTGGGTATCGTGATTTTTTCCATCATGCATATTCATTTGCTAATCTGGAATATTCGCGAATATCGTGAGTATAAAAAAACCGATGCTTTCACGAATCTCTTCAACTCGAATGCTGAAGTCCAATTGATGGCATTGCCACTGACTTTTGCCATGAGTGTCAATGTCGGCTTCATTCTGGGTGCCTTGTTCATTCCAAATCTCTGGACGGTTGTGGAATACCTCTTCCCATTAGCACAGGTCGCATTTGGCATTATCGGCGTGTATGCCATCTTGATCTTTACCCGCTACTTCAGTCGAATTCTGATCACAGGCGGATTTGATTGCACCCGAAATAACAATCTTAGCCAAATGTTGGCGATTTTTGCTTTCTCGATGGTTGGCGTTGGCTTTTCTGCCTCAGCAGCGATGAGTCATAACACCACAACATCGGGAATTGGCTTGGTACTCTCGATTCTGTTTATCAGTACTGCGATTATTTTAGCCTTGATGAAATTTGTGCTGGGTTTCAGAGCGATGTTTGAACACGGCATTGATCGTGAAAGTTCGGTATCTCTATGGATTATGATTCCTATCATCACCCTGATCGGCATCTCAATCTTCCGTTTATCCATGGCCATGCATCACAACTTCGGCGCGCATTTAGACCCCATTAGTAGTTTGGTTGTATTCGCATCGCTAGTCAGCGTACAGCTATTATTTGGCTTGCTCGGTTACATGGTGATGAAGCAGTTAAATTACTTTAAAGATTATGTGAAAGGGTCGGAAAGTAGCGCTGCATCATATGCGTTAATTTGCCCAGGTGTGGCGAGCTATGTATTAGGTTTCTTCCTCATCCATCAAGGCTTTGTTGCATCTGGCTTATTGGTTCCATTCTCGCCAATATACGTACTGCTGATCATCCCGTTGATATATCTTCAGTACAAAACCATTTCAACCTTGTTTACCTTGAATGACAAGATGCTATTTGAGCGAACAACCAAAACTGATGTTATCGCCTAATTAGCGATTATCGTCAACCCAAAAAGCCCGCATCATATTCGATGTGGGCTTTTTTATTAGAAAATTTTCATTAACTTTACAGATATTTTAACAGCTTAATTTAAAAATAATTTTCTACTAAGTGCAATGTTAAACTAGCTTTCGGAGTGTAAAATTCTACTGAATAAATAAAACGCAAAGCATTGATGTCAACAATTCCCGCTCAATCCACTCTTAAGTTATTGATAAATAATAATTTTAGTGTAAAAATAGCACAGTATTTTTTTGTAATCACTTGATTAATAAAGAAAAAATACAAAATTGTCTCATCGTAAAAAACTTTATTAATCAATAGCTTGCTGATACCAACTGTGCTATTTTTACTACATTGTCTTTTTTTATCAATAACTTACCTATAAAACAAGCGGGAACTGCTGCATTGATGTTATTATCAATTAAATAACTGTTACTAACTTATCCATTTTACCTATGTCCTTTATTGATGTTTTAACTTCTAGTTTGGATCTAATGCCTTCTGCCCCTATAAACAATGTTCTCTCACGATCATGTGAAACATCACATCTTTTTAAAAATAACCGATGGCTACTATTTACATGTTTAAAACCATTACATCGATATTTAAAGTATCCATTTTTGTTCCAATCAACATCATCTAAACCAATATTATTTATATTACCAAACTCCTCAATTATTTTACAATCAAGGGACATTTTTCTAGCGCTTTCTATGAATTCAACTGTCTTTGTTTGATTAATAAGAGGGTGATTCACAATTAACTTTACAGGATATTTTTTTGCCAAATTAATGCTATTAATAATATTTTCTAGGGGGATGCCCATGCTCTTTAGTTGTTCATCATGATTAAATGAATCTAAATGTATTTTCAACTCATCTAAGTATGGAAGTACAGGCTCTAATAAGTCGGTATGTCCAATATGAGATGCCATTGATACGTATATGCTTTTTGATTTTAAAAATTTTGCAATATCCTTTACTTGTTTGTTTAGTGTTGGCTCTCCACCACTAAGAATGACCTCATCAGGCAAGTTGTTCTTAGATTCTAGTTTTCCAAAAATTTCTTTTATATATTCTAGTGTCAGTAAGTTTGCTGATTTAGTTTGACCTTCATTATGACAGTAACTACACTTTGCAGTACATTTTCCTGTTAAAAGGAGTCGTATCTTAAAACAGCGTTCTAATTTTTCTTTCATAATTTATTATTGTTTTCTTATTATCGAATAGTCTATTCATTTGCATATGGAAAGGCGAAAGAGATAGAGGGTAATTATATTGCCTAACACTTTACTCAGTTGACCATAAGTCAGAAAAGCTTTTGTACGATAATAAATGTTAGCGAATACAAAAAAGACGGACTGAGTTTGTGGTAACTGAATTTTCTTGTTAGGCTTAGCGCTATGCTGGTATCGCAACTTTAAGATTTCTTTTCTTATTTGGAATATTATCAATAATAAAGTCTAGTAATTTATGTAAATTGTAGCCATATTCTGCAGAATAGTAGATTGGTTTAATAATATTAACACCTGTAGCTTCTCTAACTCTTTTTTGTATTGATAAAGCCTTGTCATCTAGAAACTTAAGTAATTTCTCCTCTGGCTCTTTCTTTTTAGAATTCCAGTTCCTTCCTTTCATCGCAACATCCGCTTGATTAATTGCTACAAGTATCCTACTTTTTTGAAAGTTTGGAACTATAACTTCATTTAGTAGCTTATAAGTAGTCCCCATATCTCTATTTGAACCCTCTATAATTACCAATACTATATCTATAAAGCCATATTTTATATCTTTACTACTATAGCTCTTATAAAGAAGACTAATAATTTTCTTTGAGTGCTGTTTATCTTTTGAAATCCCATCTCCTAAACCGGGAGTATCCCAAAATCGTAAAGAGTCATTTAAACTATAACTAGATAACTCCATAGTTTCCGGCTCTACACCTTTACCGACTGTTGCAATATCTTTTTCAAATAAAGTATTTAGTGTTGTAGATTTTCCAGCACCAGTAACACCTGTAACCATTATATCTAATGGGCTAATTTCCATGCTATTCATTTTATTATAAACATCTAGAATTCGATATGTTTTATACATTATATATTACCACCTAAAAAGACTACTAAGAGCACCACCAATGGCACCGACAACACCACCAACAACTTTGCCAACAGTCTCTCCTGTTTTTCCAAAAATACTACCTATGTCACCTCCAATTTCGGCCCCCTTAGATGCTGTTGCTTTTACTGACTCAATAAACGATTTTTTAATTTCCTTATTGTAATCAATTATTTCATCATCATCCTTCCACATATCTTCATCTTTAGATGCTGTATCAACAAATGCTAGACGTTTTTCAACTGGTATATTTTTTACAATAAAATATAGCAACTTTGTAAGATTGTACGGCCTTTGATCTTCATCATCATCTTTGTAACCAGCTGAATAATAAATTGGTTCAATATCAACTCCAGTGGCTTCTTTTACTCTCAATTTTACTGACTTTACCTTTTCTTCAAGAAATTCAGCCAGTTTTCTTTCTGGTTTATTATTATCATAATCCCAATACCTACCTTTCATAGCCACATCAGCTTGATTGATTGCTATAATAATTCTTTTTCCAGGATTTTCTCCTAAGTTAGGAATAATAACTTTATTTATTAGCTCATAGGAAGTTCCCAAGTCTCTACTTCCACCATCAAGTATGACTAAGACTAAGTCAATTAAGGAGTTACCTTTATTGTCAATCTCATTTAGTTTCTCAATTATTTTTTTAGAGTGTTTAATGTCTTTTTCTTTTCCATCCCCTAGACCAGGGCTATCCCAGAGTACAAGATTTTTTAAATTAAACTTGGAAATACTCATTGTTTCTGGGTCAACACCAACTCCTACTTTTGCAACCTCCATATCAAATAAAGCATTGATTGTTGAGCTTTTACCACACCCTGTTGCCCCTGTAATCATAAGATTAACTTCTTGATCCTTAAGCTCTAATATATTATCAAACATTTTCTTTTTAGCTGTGTCATCAAGATTAGATGATTCGACATCATTAACCATGTTTTCATATATGGTCTGCTTACTTTTTTCTTTCATTTTTATCTTCTTATTTTTATAATTTAGGGATTAAGCATAAATCAGATAATTCTGCTAAACAATAGAAATGTGATTACTGGTTTAGTTGCCTAACGCTAAGTTAACTAGAGCGTCTGTAATGCAACGTCTGAGGAACTGGCATGATAGATAAAAATACTGTAAAGCTAGGACTTGCACCTCTTCTTACAAAGAAAAGCTGAGTAAGTGGGTGCTCTTGACCCATAAAAATAGACTGATTCCTTCAGTTACAGTGCTATTTTTTCATAGCCGACAGATAAATAATAACCCAAGCTTGAGGGTATTCTTTTTCGATTATAAAAGTGTTGAATGTAGTCAGCAATTTTATCGCGTAGTTTCCAAAGGTCAGTGAATTTACAGTCCTGAATTAAATTACTTTTTAAAGGATGGAAAAAATACGCCATCTCAGCGTTATCAGTACATCTTCCAAGATGATTGGTGCTCGCAATAATATCGCATTTATTCGACAGGGTTTTAATTGCATGAGCCTAGCATTCAGAGCTTCAGTCTAAGTGGAAGCTCAACAATTAAGGACTGAAAGCCCTTCCATTGCTCCAAGATTATATTTCTGTTGTTTTTGTTGGCAGGGTTACGATGATGGTCCAGATACTCCTGAACCATTTTTAGTGGCAAACTTTATCATTGACTTTTACTTTGATAGGTAAAAGTCTTTAATCTGACGTGCATGGGATGGATGCCCACCCTTCTCGAAATTTTGTACTTAATGCTCAGGCTGGCAAATCCCTTTCTTGCGAATGGCAATAGTCGTTTTAACAATCAGCACAGCAAGTACAAAAGTCAATAAGGCGAGCAATCCGCTGGCGATATACAGATAAAATGGA
>CACVAY010000037.1:0-15540 GCA_902727985.1 uncultured Thiotrichaceae bacterium
AAAAAACACAGGAGATTGATGACAATTTACTACTATTCAGGCATGCTTTTAAAGCAACTGACTTCTAGTCATGTAGTATCTATTGGCTATAGATGGTGGGTTACGAATCCCTATAAGGGGTTATGAGTAAGGCCGAAAAATTATTATTAGACTAATGATAAGAGTTACGAATCCCTATAAGGGGTTATGAGCCATTTCCCCCAACTGCTTCTCATACTTCTCAGTCAGTTACGAATCCCTATAAGGGGTTATGAGTGGGTGATGAGGGCGATTGCTTTTACGGATAGTCGAGTTACGAATCCCTATAAGGGGTTATGAGACTTTTGCACCAGGCATATCACCCCGCACTTTCTCCGTTACGAATCCCTATAAGGGGTTATGAGTCTAGTGCGTCCATCATTGTCATGAACCTCGCAATAAGTTACGAATCCCTATAAGGGGTTATGAGTATAGCCTCCGCACACTCCATCGAGTCAGCAACCAAGTTACGAATCCCTATAAGGGGTTATGAGTAGAAGGCTTGCTTGTAGATTTCTGAGGAAGAGAGTGTTACGAATCCCTATAAGGGGTTATGAGTATGAGGCTGAACACAATGTAAAGATACTTATCTTGGTTACGAATCCCTATAAGGGGTTATGAGGCCAGCCTGTGAATATTGAAGATGCGATGACCAAGGGTTACGAATCCCTATAAGGGGTTATGAGACGGTTATTTCTAGCCCGATCTCATCACTTTATGCCTGTTACGAATCCCTATAAGGGGTTATGAGATTTTCATTAATACTGAACGTGCCACTAAAGACACCGTTACGAATCCCTATAAGGGGTTATGAGATGTCGCCTTCTTGCTCATAGATATCAAGAAGCGTAGTTACGAATCCCTATAAGGGGTTATGAGAAAAGGTGGTTCTAAGGTCAAAAAAGAGGACGTTGTGTTACGAATCCCTATAAGGGGTTATGAGTGCTGTACCACTACCCGCCGCATAGAATTCAAATTCGTTACGAATCCCTATAAGGGGTTATGAGTTTGAGTTTTCATTGTCAGGACTATCTCGCATTGATGTTACGAATCCCTATAAGGGGTTATGAGATCAGCAAGCTGTCCACTCGCGCCCGTGTCGAATGCGTTACGAATCCCTATAAGGGGTTATGAGGCTGTTGCAATGGCAACTATCGCGACTGGCTCAAATGTTACGAATCCCTATAAGGGGTTATGAGAGAGCCATTGCAAAAGAGCAATAAGTCGCAACACTGGTTACGAATCCCTATAAGGGGTTATGAGTTGCTGTCATGAATTTCTATTCACTGGCAATTCGAAGTTACGAATCCCTATAAGGGGTTATGAGGTAGTTATAAGAAAACACTAGCGATTCTTTGGGGGCGTTACGAATCCCTATAAGGGGTTATGAGTTTGATTCATTCAGACACCAAAATGCAGTCAATAGCGTTACGAATCCCTATAAGGGGTTATGAGGCTGTTGCAATGGCAACTATCGCGACTGGCTCAAATGTTACGAATCCCTATAAGGGGTTATGAGAGAGCCATTGCAAAAGAGCAATAAGTCGCAACACTGGTTACGAATCCCTATAAGGGGTTATGAGTTGCTGTCATGAATTTCTATTCACTGGCAATTCGAAGTTACGAATCCCTATAAGGGGTTATGAGGTAGTTATAAGAAAACACTAGCGATTCTTTGGGGGCGTTACGAATCCCTATAAGGGGTTATGAGTTTGATTCATTCAGACACCAAAATGCAGTCAATAGCGTTACGAATCCCTATAAGGGGTTATGAGATCCAGCGGTCAAAGCGCCGACTCCAGGCTCAAGCACGTTACGAATCCCTATAAGGGGTTATGAGTTAACAAGCACAATGCTTTATGAAACTATTCATAAGGTTACGAATCCCTATAAGGGGTTATGAGTCACGAGACGTACTGGAAGACTTAAAACGTGATTACGTTACGAATCCCTATAAGGGGTTATGAGTGATATATTTGGACAAGTTCGCTCTATTCATGATTTGTTACGAATCCCTATAAGGGGTTATGAGCCGTTGTTGCTCCAGTGCCCACAGCTTTTGCTGTCTCGTTACGAATCCCTATAAGGGGTTATGAGTAACAACTAAAGTAACTGCGACGGAAAAACAGCACGGTTACGAATCCCTATAAGGGGTTATCATAGACTTTCAATTATCGATGGAACGTATTGTGATTGAAGTTATTCCTTCTCAAACAACCGCTCATAAAGATAAGTAAACTCCAAAGCTTTTTTCTTTGCCGCCTCTTTCTTGTTTGCAGCGGCAGAATGCCCACCATCAATATTTTCATAGTAGAGAAATGGCTTTCCAGCATCCTCGAAAAGCTTTGCCATTTTACGCGCATGAGCCGGATGTACCCGGTCATCTTTGGTGGAAGTCACAAACAGTGGTGTTGGATAATCAGCCTTTGGGTCAAAATTATGATACGGTGAAATGGTTTCCAAAAAGGCACGCTCTTCGGGAATATCTGGATCACCATATTCATCCACCCAGGAAGCGCCTGCCAGCAAGGTGTGATAACGCAGCATATCCAGCAATGGAACCTGCACGACTACTGCATTCCACAGCTTCGGACGTTGCATCATCATCACCCCCATGAGGAGTCCACCATTTGACCCGCCCATAATGCCCAAATGTTCTGGTGCAGTGAATTTATCCTTTATCAGCGTTTCAGCAACAGCGATAAAATCATCATAGATTCTCTGACGATGCTGCTTTAATCCTGCTTGATGCCACTCTGGCCCAAACTCTCCACCACCACGAATATTGGCAAGCACATAAGCTCCCCCTTTTTCCAGCCAAAGCTTTCCTGTCTGAGCAGAATAAGATGGCGTCATTGAAACCTCAAACCCCCCATATCCATACAATAATGTAGGTGTTTTTCCATCAAGAGTGACATCTTTTCGATGCACCACAAAATAAGGAATTTTCGTACCATCGTTGGAAATGGCTTCTTTCTGAGAAACAATCAACCCCTCCGCATCGAATTTCGCGGGGATACTTTTTAGTTTGCTTACAGCACCGGTCTTACTATCAAATTCGAGCAAGCTATCTGGCGTCAAAAAACCCTGATAATAAAAGAACACCTCTTTCTCTTTATGATCAGCAAAAACCACGCCTACCTGTCCATTTTCGGGCAAATCAATGGCTTCTGTTGTCCAGCCTGTTTTGCTTAGCTCAAGACGCAGAACTTTTCCAACAACATTGTCATTAATAGATAATAGAGCGACGCCATCAGCAACCGATACCCCTTGGACGGCTTGACGTTCATTAGCCCGGAAAACCAACGCAACAGGAGGTAGCTTCTTTGTCTTAAGAAATTCATGTAGATCAAATGCTACCAGATCACCATTTTGGAAAGTCTCATTGATTGTTCCCCCCTGACAATCTTCTGCATTCATGCATTTGCGAGGCGCAACCCAGTCTTGTTGCAAAGTCACAAACTGCTGACCTTGGTAAACATCCCCTAAGGAAGCTTTTGGTGGTATGGGAAGCTTCACGGGCTTCCCATCTGAAAGAAGCCAGACATTCGACGTAAAAAATGTACTCGCCTGGTAAGCACCATAAATCACCTCACCATTATCAAGCTCTTGTGACCATGGGTTAGTAGCTACGTCTTTCTTATCTCCTCGAAACAACTCTTTTGCATCTTCCAGAGGCTGGCCTCGTTTCCACAGACGAATACTTGAGGGATAACCAGACTCCGTTAATGTAGATCCATCACCACCCCAGTCTGTTGCGACGAGCAAGGTATCATGATCTATCCATGCGCTATTTTGCTTGGCTTCGGACATGACAAACCCATCTTTTACAAATTGTTTTGTCTGCAAATCAAATTCACGTTTTACTATCGCATCTTTACCCCCATCTGAGAGTGACAACATGCACAGATATTTCGATGCTCCCTTGGGTTTAAAACAATCTGTTCTTTTATAAACCCAGTTCTTAGCTTCCTTTTTCGCCAGAGCATCAATATCGAGTACGGTTTCCCAATCAGGCTTATCTGTTCGATAGCTTTCCAGCGTTGTTCTGCGCCACAGACCCCGCGTATTCTTTGCGTCTTGCCAAAAATTGTAAACATACTCGCCACGAACGGAAGCGTAAGGAATGCGATCTTTATCCGTCGCCAGCACTAGGGCTTTTTGTAGATTCTCTGCATAGTTTGGATCTGAGCTAATCTCGGCCAATGATCGCTTATTCTGTTGGCGCACCCAGTCTAATGCTTTTTTCCCTTCAACTTCTTCCAACCATCGATGTGGGTCAACTTGCTCTTTACTATCAGAAACCTGTGTCTCAGGCATATCAACTACCTCCTGTGTCTGGGAATACGATGAGGGTGCTATCATTGCGATAGCAAGTAATATCAGATACTTGTCCATTATTTTTTTCAGGGCCATCAATGAGACATGGCATTGTAAAGAGGCTAGCTCAATATAGCTATAATGAAGTTCAATAGAAAGAGCTTGGACTATTCAGCCAAATTCTGTGCAAAAAACGCCAAAGTCATCTTATAGCTAAATACATTCGCCAATGCTACTAACCACATATCAATCGATGCTTTTAAATCACTGGATAGTGACCAGATATAAAAATTGAGATCTGCTAAGGTAGCGCCAATGTTTTATACGTTCAACTAACTGTAAGTCTTAATAGCGTTTCTAAAGGGTAGGCTAACGAATGAAATTTATCTGTTTGGATAACTGGAATGATCTACCACAAAGTAGCAATCTGCTGTTTGCGCAAAGCCAGAAAGAGAGTCTGTTTTTTTCACGCGAATGGTTTGAAGAGGTTGTTACTCCTGCTCTGAAGGATGATGAATCACTGTTACTCGCCTGTATCGTTGACGGGGAAAATGTGCTGGCAATTCTACCGCTTATCCAACGTGACAATAGGGAGTGGTCTTCTCTCTGCCATTTATATAGTTCTCTTTATACCGTATTGCTGGCGACTGATCATCAACAAGAAATACTCGCTTGTCTGTGTCAGGGCTTAAGTCAACTCCCCTTTGATTATTTGAGCTTGGAGCCTGTGGCTGAAGACGATAGCCATATAATAAGCTTGCAACAAATGATGGAATCTTCTGGGCTTTCTTGCACTCGTTACTATCGTTTTTATAACTGGTTTCACCGTGTAGAAGGACAAACATTTGCAGAGTACATGGCTGACCGCCCTTCTCAGGTACGTAACACCATCGCCCGTAAAGCACGCAAGCTTGAACGTGAGCATGGCTATGAGATTTGTCTACACACTGGAGGTGATGTGCAACAAGCCATGGCTGATTACAATGCGGCCTATGAGGCCAGTTGGAAAGCGAGTGAACAGTTTGGAAAACTTCTTGACGCCATGTCGAAAAGCTTAGCAAAACCAGGTTGGCCGAGGCTGGCTATTCTCTATATTGAAGAACAGCCAGTAGCAGCACAGCTTTGGTTTGTGACACACCGTAAAGCTATCATCTTTAGGCTTGCCCATGACGAGACATGGAAGCGGTATTCACCCGGCTCAATATTGACCCGATACCTGATGGAGTATGTAATTGATACCGATAAGGTGGAAGAGATCGATTTTCTGGTCGGAAACGAACGCTACAAACAGAACTGGATGGCACAACGCAGGGAACGTTGGGGAATGGTTTGTGTGCATACACCGAAACCTCAGGAAAAATCTAACCCGATTATCAGGTCATTGAAAGGCTTACTGAAAAAACTCAACTAAACCAAGTATCAATCAACCCGCCATACAATAATCTTAGCGTTATATTTGCAGGGTTACTTATATAAACGCATCCATGCTGGTACATTAGCGCTTTTTTATACGTATAGGAAATATCATGTCTTGGACTGTTTATTTATCCGGTGAGATTCACACCGATTGGCGCGATCAAATTATTCAAGGTGCTCAAACCTTGAAGCTTCCTATTGAGTTTACGTCTGCGGTCACCAACCACGAAGCAAGCGATGCGGCTGGGGATGTTTTGGGTGAAGAGGAACAATCATTTTGGCGCGATCATAAATCATCAAAAGTCAATGCAATACGCACAAAAACACACATTGAAAAATGCGACATTGCTATCATTCGCTTTGGTGATAAGTACAAACAGTGGAATGCGGCTTTCGATGCAGGCTATTGTGCAGCTTTAGATAAACCTTACATTACGCTGCATGCAGAAGATATCATTCACCCCTTGAAGGAAGTTGATGGATCGGCGATGGCTTGGGCACAGACGCCTGAGCAGGTTGTGCAGATTTTAAAATATATTACCGAGCAATAGAGACTCAGTATTATGTTGACAAGCCTCTGGTATATTTCCTATGAACCAGAGGCGAGAAGCTTTTACGGCAATCAGCTACGTCTCATTACTCGTCACATGAATACCCGCCGTATTAGCGATCTTTACAAAGTTGGGGAATGAGGTATTGACGTTAGCACAGTCATTGATGGTAATCGGCCCGGTAGCTCTCAGTCCAGCCATGACAAATGACATTGAGATACGATGATCATGATGACTATGTACCTCACCACCTGTTAACTGCCCACCTTGGATAATAATGCCATCAGGTGTTGCTTGCGCATCAATTCCACAGGCCACTAAACCATCCGCCATTACCTGAATTCGATCACTTTCTTTAACCCGAAGTTCTTCAGCACCTGTTAATACCGTTTTACCTTCCGCACAGGCGGCTGCCACGAAAATCACAGGGAATTCATCTATCGCCAGTGGCACTAGCTCTTCGGGAATATTGATACCTTTTAGTTGGGCAGATTGGATACGAATATCGGCAACAGGTTCGCCACCGATTTCACGTTCGTTCATTACCTCAATATTGGCTCCCATCAAACGCAGAATATCAATAACTCCCGTTCTGGTTGGATTCATACCTACATGCTCAAGCACAACATCCGAGTTCTCAGCGATACTCGCACCGACCATGTAGAATGCCGCTGAGGAAATATCTGCAGGTACATCAATGTTAATACCTTTCAGGGAGCCACCACCCTGCAAAGACATACGGTTAGCGTCAGTTGTTACGTCATAACCAAAACCACGTAACATACGCTCAGTATGATCACGAGTTGGTGCAGGTTCCGTCACCGATGTTTGACCTTCTGCATAAAGCCCTGCCAGTAACACACAGGATTTTACTTGCGCGCTGGCAACAGGTAGATCGTAATGAATGCCTTGTAACTTATTATCAGCAGCAATGTTGATGGGCGGTGTTCCACCTTCAGTCGTTTCAATGCTCGCACCCATTGCTTTAAGAGGCACGGTGACACGACGCATTGGGCGCTTTGATAGTGAGGCGTCGCCCGTTAGCGTTACCGCAAAGTCCTGCCCTGCCATTAAGCCTGACATTAAACGCATAGAGGTTCCGGAGTTCCCCATATCCAACTCGCCAATAGGCGCCTTTAAACCATGCAAACCGACTCCGTGAATTTTCAATTCACCCTCTGCCAATTCTTCAATTTCAACACCCATAGTGCGAAATGCATTAAGCGTCGCCAAACAATCATCACCATTCAAAAAGCCACTCACCTCTGTGATACCATCGGCTAAGGAACCTAGCATGATGGAACGATGTGAAATGGATTTGTCACCTGGCACTCTTACATTACCGTTTAATGAACCGCCGGGCTGGGTGATAAATTGAAGGTTGTCAGTCATATTAAGCACTCTGTCGAACAATAGTCTGAAAAGGTGGCATACTTTACATTATCCATTTACAAACAGCTAATGTCGCACAAAAAAGGGAATCCGAATGACAGCCATTGTTGTCGTAAAGAAAAATAATAAAGTATGTATCGCTGCTGATACTGCGGTCACTGTTAATGGCGTTATTGAAAACGCCTCAATCAACACGCATCACGACAAGATATTTCAATACAAAGATAATTACTTTGCTTACACGGGTAATGCACACAGCTACATGATGGTGAAACTGGCACTTGAACAACACGGGGACTCTTGGGAGTTCAATAGTATAGATAATATATACAAATCATTACTTGAACTTCATCGTACATTAAAAGAGCACTTCTTTACGAAAACAGACACCGCTGACCAGAATCAATCCGTTGAAGATAGCCATCTCAGCTACCTCTTAGCAAACCCTTCTGGCATCTATCAATTTTATGGTGATCGCTATGTTGGAGAGATCAATACCTATTGGTCTTGCGGCTCTGGATCGAGGCTAGCGCTGGGTGCGATGGATGCGCTTTATGAAATTTCTGAGGATCCTGTCACCATAGCGAAAGCTGGCATTCAGGCTGCATGTAAATTTGATCAGCACTGCGAGTTGCCACTCACACAATATTCTTGCGAAGTCATACCCCAAAAAACTCTAGAGTAATAATAAGATACCTAGTGAAAACCACTATAAAATTTCTTTAAATTTAAGGATGATGCATAGTACACTGATAGCCTACTCGAACTCTATAACACGACTGTATGAAACTTCCTGGCGTTGTTGCTTCCATTCTATGTCTATGTAATCCTGTTTTGCAGTCTAGTGCTATGGCCGAAATGGAAAGTCATAACTTCTCCCCTTTCCCTGGTTTTCAGACTTCAGTCACTACCCAAGATGATAAAGTTCTCGCCATTACCAATGGTAATGCCCAGGTATTAGTTGAAAACATTTCTGTGATTCCTGAGTATGCACAGGAAACATGGGTTGAAGATTATAATTTCGATAACCATAAAGAAATTGCCGTATCTACCAGTATCGATAAGGTCGGTGAAGATGAGCTCTACCATATCTTTCGCTGGAATCCGCTTGCCAATCGTTTTGACAGGATGAATTTTTATTCAAAACTAAGCAATCTGGAAATTATTGAGGCACGTCAAGAAATAAGAAGTTCTTACTTATCAGATAAATACTGGACGGAGGACACCTATCGTTTCCTTAATGGTAAACCCTATCTATACAGCCGTTCTGACCTGATTGCGATTGATATTTGGCATACCCGAGTTTTTGATCCGAGTGCGCGAGTCATAAGGAGCCTCGTTTCTGAAGATGGACTTGTTGAAAAACCACCTGTTCCTGTTATTTCACGCATTAAAGTTCCTGTTGCAAACCTCTATCAAGCCCCTTTACCATCAACAATATCGGATCGAGTATTTACAGAGGATGAAATTGTAACGATTTTAGATTTCAGCATCAGTATGAATGACACGTTATCTTGGGTATTGATACGAACTGAAATTGGCAACAAGTCTGTACAAGGTTGGACCTTATTAGAAAACCTTGATTTGGATTATTAAACTGAGTAACGATAACTTGCTCAATGCGTGCCTTTGATCAACTTTTTCAAATTAATCCCTAATAGCATCAAACTTCCGAGATAGCTGATCGCTGCTAATATAATCAGGCCAAATAAAGTCCCTAAACGCCCCCATATTTTCGTTTCCCGCCACCATTCATCCACAGGATTAAGGAAATACAACACTGCCCCCATCATTGCTATAGCAACAAAAATACGCGCTAGAAAACCAACCCAGTCTTTAGAAAAGTGCAAAATATCTTGGCGGATGAGAATAACCATCAATGAGATAGCATTAACATATCCAGCCAGCGCAACCGCTAATGCTAACCCTGCATGTGCCCCAACAGCGCCTGACTGATACCACGGATAAACAATTAACAAACTCAACAACATATTGGCAAATACCGCAACAATGCCAACTTTCACTGGGGTTTTTGTATCTTGTCGTGAGTAGAACCCTGGCGCTAATACTTTCACAAGCACAAATGCAGGTAAACCAATGGCGTAAGTGATCAAACTCATACCTGCCATTTGGATGTCTGTCCACGCACTTATGTTATAAACCACGGTACCAAGAATAGGTTTTGCCAATAGCATCAAGCCTATGGTCGCAGGTAGCGAAATCACCAGCGCAACACGTATTGCCCAATTCAATGTCTGTTTGAAATTATCTCCATCTGATTTAGCGTGATCCTTGGATAATTTCGGCAATATAACGACACCCAGCGCCACACCAAATAAGGCAAGTGGCAACTCGACAAAGCGATCTGAACTATACAGCCATGATATTGAACCCACACTAATCATTGAGGCAATGATGGTATTGAGTAGTAAATTAACTTGGGCGACAGAAGAACCAAATAAGGCAGGTAACATGAGCTTCAGAATCTTGCTAACCCCCTCATGAGCCCGTTTGAATCTTGGACGGGGTAAAACACCAAGCCGAATCAATGAGGGAATCTGAAAGGCTAACTGCGCAATACCACCAATGAAAACCGCCCATGCAATCGCAGTCACGGGTTCATCAAAGTATGGGGCCCACCAGACCATTGCCAGAATCATCACGATATTTAGCAATACTGGGGTAAATGCCGGAACAGCAAACTTGTTCCAGGTATTCAGAATACCGCCGGCCATCGCAGACAATGAGATGAAGAAAATATAAGGGAAAGTAATACGTAATAAGTCAGCCGCTAACTCAGGGCGTGCGCCCTCTTTTGTTGAAAAGCCCGGTGCAAATATTTGCATCACAATTGGCGCAGCTATGACACCGACAATAGTGATTAAAAACAAGATCAACATCAGACGCCCTGTTACATAATCAATAAGATCCTGTAAAGCTTCCTTGCTTTTTGTTTCTTTGTACTCTGATAGTACGGGAACGAATGCTAAAGAAAACGCACCTTCTGCTACCAAACGACGTAGTAAATTAGGAATACGATTCGCTGCCAAGAAAGCATCCGTTGCACCACCTACGGGGAATAAATGGAAAAGCACCATATCTCGAACCAAGCCCAAAATACGTGAAATCATTGTCATCGCACTGATGACGGCACTGGATCGAAGCAGACGATTCATGAAGCGGCAGAATCCAAAATTAGAAGTTAGAAATTCACGGCTCTATCATCTCATAAGACATTGTTATTAAAGCCTTATCAACCTAATATCGCGGCAACTATTGGCGCGAATCTTATCACGCCTCTCGGATTGCAACTATCTCTGTTTAGTTTGTCCCTTCATATCGGATAATAAACGCTTAAATTCAGGCGATTGCCTTAGTAGCTGTTTACCACTTTCAATCAATTTATCAATACTTTCTGGTGGGAGTTGTAAAGACGTTTCCAATAGCGCCAACTCATCCCTTTGGTCTTTAGGCAACTGCTTGAAGTTCAACTCCGCCAGATAGAATTCAATATCCTTGCAATGAGCGATCGATTTTTCACGACAACGACCTTCTTGAATCTGCTTTTTCCATTTAGGAAACAAACTCTCAAGCAAATCCAAGGTATCTTCATTATAGCGAGTAGATTGTATAGTTGTTACCGCACTCAATGTTTCCGCAGTTCCAGGCTCGCGTCGTCGCAACGGAATCACTGGTGGAATCGCATCCGCTGCATTCACGACAATAAATGCCACTTTCCTCGTCTTCTTCATATTGAAGGTTTTCATCACCTGCCAGAAGTTATTCTTCTGTTCAAAGATGATATGTAATAATGGGCGAACTCCCAAGTTTCCGACCACTCCTCCATCAACTAAATGCAAATACTTATAACGCTCTGCATCCATATATTTACGTAAACCATAGGCTTGTGCATCTACGCGCATGGATGAGTCAGAAAGTTCTTTCTGCTGGTGTGGATATGGCTTACAACTTCCACCATAGTTTTTCATGGCAATCGGCGAAAACAACACGGGGACAGCGGAAGAAGCAGCAACAGCGCGACCGACCGGAAATTTATTCAGATCAGAACAAATCCAGCGAAAATTATCACGGGTGAATGAAAAACCAGAGCCTGTACCAAGATCAGTCGCATTGATAAAGATTTGCGGGCCATCCCGACGCATATCAGCAAAGGTCTTACGTCCAAAAATGGTATTCGAGTAATAATCTGCGGCTAAATCACTGCGATTATACAAAGCGGGGGCTAAGCGTATCCAGTTAGTCGGCGTAAGCAACCAGAACTTGAGCAAACTTGATTGCACTGGCCGCTTAAGAAAGTCTTTCTCATAACGGCTAAACAGCTTATCACCATACAAGCCGTAATAGGCTGCGGTAAAACTTCCACCCGATACTGATGAGATAAGATCCACCTCTTCCAATAAGCTTTTATCCCCCTTTTTCCCAATCTGAATTTCACGTAATGCCTGCATAACACCATAAGAAAAAGCTGCTGCTCTGGTACCACCACCCGAGAAAGTCAAGATGAGCGCAAGATCATCGGAGCGACCCCTTTCACTCAAGGGGGCTTGATTGATTTTGATCGTTTCCTTTGGTGCAGGGTGGTTTAACGGTGGAAGCAAGGTCGAACATGCAGTCAGGAAGACACTCAACCCTAGCAATAACGATTTATTCATCATAGTTCATACTTTAGGTTGCTCGAAGGTGCAGATAGTTAAAATAAATTTATACATTAATACGTTCAAAACGACTGGGAGGTTACAAGAGGTCATAAAGTACAGATGGATGACTCATCTCATGACGACTTTGACTTTTGCATAAGGAATCACCACACTGGCAGCATGCGTGCCATTATCTTACTAAATAAACCCTTTAATGTTCTCAGCCAGTTTACTGATACTACTGAGCGAGCAACCCTCTCATCCTATATTACTGATAAGGAATTTTATCCTGCCGGACGTTTAGATAAAGATAGCGAAGGCTTATTACTGCTGACCAATGATGGCGATTTGCAACACCAAATCGCACATCCTGATAAAAAAATGAGTAAAACCTATTGGGTGCAAGTTGAAAATATTCCTGATGAACAATCACTGCAAGCGTTACGAGATGGGATTGAACTTAAAGACGGCATCACTAAACCCGCCAAAGTACAACGCATTGATGCGCCTTATATGCTGTGGAAAAGAGAGCCTCCGATACGAGTGCGGCCATCTATACCTGATTGTTGGTTATCGATAACCATTAGTGAAGGCAAGAACCGTCAGGTACGCCGTATGACAGCCGCTATTGGTCACCCTACTTTGCGCTTAATTCGCTATCGAATTGGCTCTTGGACATTGGATGGCTTAGCTCCGGGTGAGAGTCGTAAGTTTACGATTTAGCGCATTGGTTGCTTACTTCATTTTTCCAATGGCACAACTAACCACCGACTTTGCCTTACCTTTCAAGGCATCTAGGCCTTCGACAGTTCCCTGCTCTGGATAGCCCATCGACAATAAGCTATTAGCGATCAGCTCACGGTTTCCATCATGGGTCTGCACCGTAATTGCCTGACTTTCAATATCGACCTCAACACCCTCTACACCATCAATTGCATTTAATTTACTGGATATCGTATTTACACACCCGCCACAGCGGATATTTTCAACGAGAAATTGCATTTCCATGTCAGGATCCTCCTATAAAGAAATCTGTCAGTTTTGACCGCTTTTTCTGGAAAAAGTGCAACAGTGACTTTTTCTTGGGTCGCCATTGATAACCATCACAGCTATGAATCAGCGTTATATTATCGACTTGCTTTGCTAAAGTCGCAAATAATGTGTTATCTAACTCATTGATAGTATGTTGCCATGCATCTATATCCCCTGCTTGATAAAACTTTAGGCAGTCATCAGCGATAATAACCCCCTTTCCTTTGGGCAAATGATCAGGGTGCTTAGGCAATAAATCCGCAGAGGTATGATAGGCAATAGATCTGCCTTCTTCATTCTTGGCGATAATATAATCTATCGACTGAGACGCTGGTTCCAAGGCTCTAGCGCCTCCACCCCATATCCATAAGCCATTCACCATTAATTGCCGATTAACCTCTCGCTGCTGATTAAAAGGCAATGAGAACAAGAGCATCTGGATCTCGTTTAATCGAGCATGCCATTTAATCGCCCCTTGGGTATCCATAACGTCTAGTAAATTCTGACCAAGAATATCGTCTACGTTCACCAATTGATTAGGTGCCACGCCTTCAGGAAAGCAAACATACAAGCGACCAGCATCACTGAGTTCAAACCGCCATTGCTGCTCGGCAAAATATTCATTCAATGACTTATATATTTCTGCCCATTCATCTTCATGAATATCATCAATAACCTGCGGTGCAACAGTTAGACTGGTCAAGCCAGATTCCAGGTTTATTGGTGATGCAAGATAAAGATGATCAGGCGCTCTTTTTTTAAAATCAGCTTCGTAACAAACCGCTGCATAGTGCTTATCCAGTGAAAAACGATTACCCCAGACTTGCTGATACAAACCGACTTTGTAATCGACATGTGTTTTCGAAGCAGATGAATGTGTCTGCATTAAATGGAGTAAATTAGGGGCATCTATTTCTACGGCATAATCACGATGCCAATGCTGAAAAGCATCCAAAATACCGGGAAGATAAAGCTGAATCTCAGAAGAACGAGTCATAGAGGCTTTGAGTTTTTTGCTTTGGGATACCAGCATTTATACCAGCTTTAGAAATTAATACCAGCATCTAAGAATGGATGCCGTGAGGGTTACTAGCTTCTGTAAGTGTTGATTTACTGCGTTTTTTCAGGATTTTTAATGCCATGAAATGTAAAATTGGTCGGGACGGAGTGATTCGAACACTCGACCCCCACAACCCCATTGTGGTGCGCTACCAGGCTGCGCTACGCCCCGACACGAGCGGTGCAGAATACATGAAGTTGTTTAGAATGAAAAGCATCATCTTTAAAATCATCTCCTCATAAAGCAGAATACTCTAAATATGACCTAACATAGAGTTATCACACAACTTTCTAGTATTCAGCTGAAAATCACAAGCTTTATAGCCTTCTGATTGTATTTTATTCTACGGTTGCTGGATGCAAAGGACTCGATATCCGCTATAATTGACAATCAACCTTCACCGCAGATTTGCACATGAACAAAGAAGACATTAAAGAGGCAGGACTAAAAATCACTCAACCCCGAGTACAAATCCTCACTCTATTAGAAGAATCTAGCAAAAGGCATTTTACCGCTGAAGATATTTACCAGTTACTTCATCAATCAGGATCAAATATTGGCTTAGCCACTGTCTATCGGGTATTGACTCAGTTTGAAACGGCTGAATTGGTTATTCGCCACAACTTCGAAGGTGGACAATCAGTTTTTGAATTAAATGAAGGCGGACACCACGATCACATTGTCGATCTAAAAGAAAATAAGATCATCGAATTCCACGATGAGATTATTGAACAACGCCAAGTTGAAATTGCAAAAGAACATGGCTATCGACTGATCG
Organism: uncultured Thiotrichaceae bacterium; assembly: GCA_902727985.1. GTDB lineage: Bacteria > Pseudomonadota > Gammaproteobacteria > Thiotrichales > Thiotrichaceae > HyVt-477. Next base: position 15,226 of record CACVAY010000037.1, read on the forward strand.
ATCATTCTCTTATCTTATACGGAGAAAAAATCGAGTAATACCTAACCTAAGGAAGCGCTGATTAAGTCTATTTTTTTGGAATCGGGACTTTAGCCCCGCCCTTCGTAGTGTATTTTCAATACGTTAGGCGAGGCTAAAGCCTCGGTTCCAATATTGTTTGGACTTGCTCAGAGGCCCCCTAACGACACTGTTTACTTTGCTCATTTCGAGTTTTTATCAATGGGCATACAATAAAGGCAAGCCTTCACTTTATTCGCCCCGATACTTTGCAGGAATAACATCTGAACCATAGTTTTTGCCATTTCCTGTTTTGAA